>NZ_JAUBPI010000221.1:0-1279 GCF_036700645.1 Microcoleus sp. S36b_A4
AAAATTAGCTAATTGTTGCGTCAGCTAAAGTCAGGCAAGTGCAGTATAAAGTCAGGCAAGTGCAGTATAAAGTCAGGCAAGTGCAGTATAAAGTCAGGGGTTTGCAGGGGGTGCACTTTACCTGCAAATACCTGAAAATATCCTGCAAACGCCTGACTTTTTCGGTCAAATTACTGCTTTTTTGTGCAAGAACTGCCTTTGCTTGTTGAGGCTGGTTATGGCGGTTCTCTATCGGTAGCAAGCAATGGTTTTGTGATCACAAACCTGACTTTTAGGTACAGAAATAAAAACATTGCACCCTTATGAATGGGGAATCTTAGGTGTCAAGGCGCTTGATTTTTACCCGATATTTGGCTGTGCCGATTGCTCACATTGCTCTTGCTGTTGTGGCGGTTTTTGTGGAGGCGATCGACGCGGGAAACCTGACAGCAGCCGATGTGGTGGCAGTTGTGGGCGCGGCAGAATTTGCAGAGTTCGATCGGCTGCTGGGTTCTCCGGTTCGAGCCGGAAATCCAAAATCTAAAATCTAAATTTGCGGCTGTGTCCGTCGTTTTAAACGGGCGATCGGGTTTTGTTCGATCGCCAAAAAGATGTCGCCATTATTGCCGAAATCATCAGTCAAAATCCTCGGTTAGCAAAGGTTTGGACTGATATAATGGAGGTAGAAAAGGTTAGTAAAAGTTAGCAAAATTTAGGTTTTTGAGCTGATGGCAAAGGCAAGCGTATCATCAGTCCGCAAAATTTCTCTGGCGGCAGAACTGACTTTTGACGGGCTAACCCAAGAAGCCATTGCTCAAAAATTGGGGCTGACTCGATCGAGAATTTCCCAGATGAAACTGACCGAGACTTGGCAAGAGACGATCGCCCGCTTGGAATCCCTGAAACAGAAAGCGGACGCTGAGGCCGAAAAACGACAGCAGATCCTCTACTCCAGTGACGCCGATCGACGGTTTGACCAGGGCCGGCAGATGATCAAAATCTCGGTTGTCACCTATTCCAAATTGATGCAGGTCATCAACGCCGCGCTAGATGTGGCCTTGGCTAACCCGGACAAATCCGCAGCGATCGAGCAAATTAGAATCGCCGCCCCATTAATCAAAGCTGCTGTGAGCTTGGCTCAAGAGGTGTATGGCCGCAACTATGACGAACTGGAAGCGCTGAACCCACATTCCGCAGATATTCAAGCAGATTTAAATTCAAATAAATTGAGAATTGCCAAAACCTCAAATGATTGCATAGCAATCATTTGAGGTTTTTTTAAGGTATAATAATTTGTGCC
>NZ_JAUBPI010000030.1:0-12472 GCF_036700645.1 Microcoleus sp. S36b_A4
TCTGACTACTTTTTCTTTGAAGCATCTTCTCAAATCCCCTTGACAACTGCCATCCAAGCTTAACTTGTTACGAATGCCCAGAGATTGCCTCGCAAATTGCCAGTGCTTTAGCAAATAACTCTGAAGTTTTAGGAGTGATCGGGCATTTTAGTTCTGACGCAACGCTAGCAGCCAGCAAGATTTACCAGCAAAAACAATTAGTAGCAATTTCTCCCACAAGTACGTCGGTGCAGCTTTCAGGAGTTGGCAACAATATATTTCGGACAGTGCCGAGCGATCGGTTTGCGGCTAATGCTATTTCCCGCTATATGCTGACAAAATTGCAAAAGCAAAAAGCTGCTGTATTTTTCAATTCTGCTAGCAATTATAGCAAATCTTTAAAAAGTGAATTCACTACTGCTCTTTACGGAGATGGCGGACAAGTAGTATCGGAATTTGACTTTGCTAAGGGTAATTTTAATGCTGCCGAGAGCTTTAAAAGTGCGATCGCCCAGGGAGCAGAAGTGATTGTTTTAGCAGCCAATACCGCCACGCTCGACCAAGCTTTGCAAGTAGTGCAAGTAAACGCCAAACGCCTGCAGTTACTAGCAGGAGACGATGCTTATACTGCTAAAACACTGCAAATCGGTGGCGCAGCCGCAACAGATATGGTGCTAGCTGTTCCTTGGCACATTCTCGCAGATCCGCAGTCAAACTTTCGCCAAACATCCAAACAACTTTGGAATGCTGAAGTAAGTTGGCGCACAGCTTTAGCCTACGATGCGACGATCGCCTTAATTGCCGGTTTAGGGCGCAATCCGACTCGTACAGGTATTCAACAAGCGTTATCGGCGTCAGATTTTTCCGCAAATGGAGCATCGGGCCCGATTCGGTTTTTACCTTCGGGCGATCGTAATCGCGCAGTTCAGTTAGTAACTGTTAAACCCGGAAATCGCACCAGTTACGGTTACGATTTTGTGCCGATATCTGGTTTGTAAACTATTGGCGATCGCCCAATTTCGGTTATACTATTCATTGGTAATTTCTAGGGTTGGTCAAGCAGAAAGGCTTACGAAATGAGTAGTTATATCAAATCCGCTTGCCTCGGAATTAATATTACGCACAATCAGGAAACGGCAGTGCCATTTCCCTACAATTAATCGGGTGAGAATTACATCTCTCATTAAGTGTTCTTGATTATTTGGGCGTAGGGAAACGGCATTGCCCAAGGCGTGTCAACTTAAGCTTTTAGTCCATCAATCCTCCCGCCTACCCGCCAGTCCGCCAGGGGTTGAAACCCCTGTCTAATAGCAAAAGTCCTCTGAAGAGGACTGAGAATAAAAATTTTTAAACTCATTAGTCCTCTTTAGAGGACTTTAGCTTTGAGGCAGGGAATTCATTCCCTGTCGGACTGTGGGACAGTCGGACTACTAAATTCTCCCATACTTACTTCTGTTTGATTACAACCAAAGTAATGTCATCAAATACTTTTTGCTCCCCGATGTATCGCCGCACGTCGTCAATAATAGCTTGCTTGATTTCTGCTGCTGACTTTTCCCTGTTAATGGCAACAAGTTCAATCATTGGCTCAATACCGTATTCCTTTTGATTCATATCAAAAGCTTCGGTAATTCCATCTGTGTAGAGTACGACAACATCCCCGGAATTTAACTCTATTTCAGTAGTAGCAATGAAATCGGCAATATCTGGTTCCAAGGCGATGGGAAAGCCTAACTCCATCGTATCAATCCGCTCTACTTCGCCACTGGAACGCACGACAATTACCTCTTCGTGCTGTCCGCTCAAACGCAGGATGTTGTCCCCCCGATATTCCAGCAAAGAAAGGCTCATACTTTTACCGCAATTGATGCGCTCTACGTTGTCAAAAAGCGTTTGGTTGACTGTCTGCAATAATTTAACTGGGTCGGTTTCATTGTGAACTAACAAAGTGCGAATTGCTGTTTGTGCCATAATCATTAACACGCCGCTTTCTAAACCGTGTCCTGTCACATCGCCGATGCCAATTGTGGCTTTACCGCCGTAATTTAGTACGTCGTAGTAGTCGCCGCCAACTTCATCAGCGGGTTCCATGAATGCAGCAATTTCTAGCCCTTCAATTGACTCTAATTCCTGCTGTTGAGGCAAAATCATTTGTTGCAGGCGGCGGGTTACGTCTAGTTCGGCACTCATGCGAAGGTTTTCTACTTTTAGCCGATCGTTCAAAACCAATATTTCTGCATTAGCTTGGGCTAATTGTGCGGTGCGATCTTCTACTTTTTGCTCTAAAGTTCGGTTGTAATCTTCTAATTTTTCGTAGAGAGTTGCATTTTCAATCGATATCGCAGCTTGAGCGGCAATGATTTTTAAAGTTTCCACTCTTTCCGAGGTAAATGCGCCGATCGCCAAATTATTTTCTAAGTAGAGAATTCCACCTAGTTTGCCTTGATTGAGTAGGGGAGTGCAGAGAATCGATTTGGGTTGAGTAGCGGTAATGTAAGAATCGCCAGTAAATAGTCCTTCATGGGTGGCGTTATTTAATACTACATTTTCGTGGCTGCGAGCGACGTAGTTAACGATGGCGGTTGACAGCAGGGGCATTCCAGTTGCAGTATCTACGGAATCTACGGCAATGGATTGCATAATGGTAATACGATCGCATTCTACTGCTGCTTCCGCTTCAATCGCCCAATTTCCGCCTTTATCCAGAATGAGAAAACCTTTTTGGGCGCCTGCGTTTTCAATCACAGTTTTCATCACCTGGTTTAACAATTGTTCGAGAACGATTTCACCGGAAATAGCTTGGGATGCTTTCATTACTGCGGCAAAATCTAGCGCTTCGCCGGAATTGCTACCAGTTGTGGTGATTGGATTGATGGTATTATTTTCAGTAGCTGTTCGGGTTGAACCAAGCGACTGAATGGCTAAAAATTGCGGGTATCGCGCTTCCAAATCTTTGACTTTAGCTACAGCCCCCCAGCGCTGATAAGCATAGTGGGCATCTTGCAGGTAGTGACGGGCAACATGATTTTGATTTCTGGCTAAATAAAACCTGCCTGCTAGTTCGTAGGCGAGGGCTTCTTCGTTGAGATATTCGTTTTCGCGGGCTAAGATGATGGCTTTGTCGTAATATTCTCTGGCATCTTTATCGTTGCCTAATACGCGATCGCGTTCCGCTTCCACTAGATAGAATTTGTGCAGGTAATTCATGGGAGCCTGCTTTGCCCATGTTTCCATTTTTTCTTGTTTAGCAGCCACCTTTGTCAGGATTTCTTCTCTTTCCGTTTCTGAGGAATTAGGATATAGCGCCAATCGGGCTAACATATCATACAAATAGACAGGAGGGAGAATATACGAAGAACCTGCATTAGCTGAGTATTCTTCAAAGCAGTCGGCATTCTCAACAGCTTGCTGAAATTCCTCAAAAATATAACAGAGAGTAACTTTATGTGAATAAGCTTGCATTAGCGCAGTTCTATCGCCACTTTCTAGATGAATTGGTATCATCTTTTCTTCATCATATACTTCACCAATCAAACGGCAGGGATTTTCTGCTTGTCCCATCAAGTTTAGGATCGCCTGCATATAAGTTTGAGTCCAATGAAGGTAAGGTTCCTGTTTAGTTTGATAAGTAACTTCAATTGCTTTTGCCATCTTTTTCTTCGCATCCATCAACTCCATACCGCTTAGGTACAAAGCGTAAGCATGGCTAGCTATAGCACTAGCAGCATATTCAATATCTCCTGTTTCTATGCCACTTTGATAAGCTTCCATACAAAAAGATGATGTATCTTTGAGAGGTTCATTCCAATGCTTGAGAAATAGATGATACATTGCATAAGTTCTGGCTTTGAATGTTTGATCTTTGAACCGTTCTAGTAGCTTCAAAGCAATTTGACCAAACTGATAGCCAGTGTCAATTTTTCCTGTTAGGCATAGGATTAGCCCATAACCTACGTATGGAAAAGCAGAATCAGCGGAATTACCATACTGAACTGATAAATTGACCTGTCTGCACCAATTTACCAAGCTCAGTTGATTAATTGCTATGAACGCAGGACCAAATAAGTAGTTCATGATCCTCATAGCTGCCAGTTTATGCGGATCTACCATTTGGGGTAAGTCGATTAGCTCCTGGACTTGCCTACCTGCTAAGGCAAATTTTATCTGCTCTATCTCTCGTGTCAGATCCGATTGGTTCGGTCGTTCCGGTAATTCTACCCCTAGTAATTTCATAACTTCTAGCCCAATGTCGATCGCCTCCATAAATTTCGTTTGGGCGCAATAAGCTTGCATTTTAATTTCATATATTTTTACTTTTTCTAACAGCGTTTGGGCTTTTTGCAAAACTACCGCAGCTAAGCGCTCCATTTCATCGTAATTAGCAATTGTATAAGCTGCTTCTGCTGCTTCTAAATGCAAATCTAAGGTAAGGTTGTACTGCTGCAACCAACTCTTTTTATTTAACAAACTTAAGCCGATCTGAAGGTAATTGAAAGCTGGTTGGCTAGCCGCTGAAGATTTGGCTTTTTTACCGACCTTTAAGTTTAATCGAGCTAACTCGTATCGCTCTATTTGTCGCTCAATCAGCGCACGGCCTTTGTTCAACTGATTGACAATATCAAACAGCTTCTGTGACAATTCTTCAGATGATGTATTTTGGAGTAATAACCTTCCCACTCGCAGATGTACTGACTGTCTATCTGCTTCGGAGATGAGAGAGTAAACTGCTTGTTGAATGCGGTCGTGGGCAAATTTGTATTCTGCAACTAACTGATCTGACAAACCTGCTACATCAAGTTCCGCCAACTGATAAGCATGGCTGAGGGGTATAATTAGACCAGATTGGAGTGCTGACCGTAAATCGGTTGCTGTTTCTTGGAGAGATTTTTCATAGATAATCGCCAGTGTTTTCAAGTCAAACTGATTTCCTACGCAAGCTGCTAATTTCAATACTGCCTGAGTTGCTGTCGGGAGTTTTTTTAAATTTTGGCTCGTTAGTTCTAAAACGTTATCTGTAAGCGGTTGCGCTTTGATTTGTTCTAAGTCCCACTGCCATTTCTGAGATTCGTAGTTAAAATACAACCATGCTTCAGAATGCAGGGATTTTAAGAATTCATTGATAAAAAACGGATTACCACCTGTTTTTTGCTGGAGCAATTCGGCAAGTGGCTTAACATTTTTTGATGCCGCAAAAAACGTATCAACTAAAAGTTGCGTAATATCGGTTAAGGCTAAAGGTGCCAGCAATATTTTATTAATGGTTGTTACTTTTGCTTTGGCAATATTTTCCAAAATTTGAGTTAGCGGATGCGCCTCGGTTACTTCATTATCGCGATAGGCGCCCATGAGAAATAGATATTTATTATCTGCTACTGTCATCAGCAGTTGAATTAATTCCAGCGAGGCTATATCTGCCCACTGTAAGTCGTCTAAGAAAATTACTAATGGATGTTCGGGCTGAGTAAATGTATTAATAAATTTTTGCAAAACCCGATTAAAGCGATTCCTCTGTTCTGCTGGCGGGAGATCTGGTAGGGGTGGTTGGGAACCAATAATTAGTTCTACTTCAGGAATAACTTCAACGATTACCCCTCCAGCTTCCCCTAATTCCGCTTGGAGTTTCTCTCGCCACTTGCTAATTTGGGCATCGCTTTCTGTTAGTAACTGCCGTACTAACGAACGAAATGCCTGAATTAAGGATGCGTAGGGAGTATCTCGTTGAAACTGGTCAAACTTACCAGAAATAAAATAACCATGTTGGCGAGTCAGCGGCTTATATATTTCTTGTATTAATACAGTTTTTCCAATCCCAGAATATCCAGAAACCAGCATCATTTCACTGGTTCCTTGACTAACTCGCTCAAAAGCAGCTAATAGGGCAGAAATTTCCCGTTCTCGCCCGTAGAGTTTTTGGGGAATTTGAAATCGATCGGAAATATTGTGCCGAGCAATTGGGAAAGGGTCAATTTGCTCTTTGCTCTGCCACTGTCTGAGACATTCTTGTAAATCTGCCTTTATTTGATATGCTGACAAGTAGCGTTTCTCAGCATTTTTTGCCATTAATTTCAACACGATCGCCGAAATAATTGGTGGAACTTCTGGTTTGAGTTCGTGCGGTGGGGTAGGTTGTTTAGCAATATGACAATGCACTAATTCCAAAACATCATTCGTGGGGAAAGGTAACTGTCCGGTTAGTAATTCATAAAAAGTTATCCCCAGAGAGTAAAAATCAGTGCGGTAATCGATTGTTCGATTCATGCGACCTGTTTGTTCTGGCGAGATATAAGCCAGCGTTCCTTCTAATACGTTCGGGTTAAGAAAGGTTGGGTTTTCTTGCGACAGTGTTGTGGAAATTCCAAAATCAATTAGCTTCAGCTTACCTGTCTGCTGATTTAAAACAATATTTGATGGGTTAATATCTTTGTGGATAATGTGCTGCTGGTGAACCTGACCGAGAATGTCAACAATTTCAATTGCCAGATGGAGAAATTCAGCAATTGTAAATTGTTTCTTAGCGATTATCTGATTGAGGGATTCGCCACCAAAATCTTCTAAGGCAATTACCCACTGATTTTCTAGGTTTTGGAAGCTGTAAACATCTATTACGCCTGGTAAGTTAATGTTTTGGGTTATTTCATACTCTCGCTTAAACCAGGCAATTTTTTCAGGTGAAGGATAGGATTCTTTGAGCATTTTTAGGATAACAGGCAGATTGTCTGCTTGCCGATATCCGCGATAGACTAACGAGTTACTGCTCTCATGCAGTTTTTCAGTAATTTGGTAATTTTGCATAGTTAGGTTTTTATGACAAAAAACCGCAACAAGTGCGGTTTGAGCTTGTGAAATATCAATCTACTTTCTAAAAGTGTAGACAATTATGAGCGGTTTGACTTCAATACCACATCTTACTCAGAGTCAGGTTTGGGGTCTGACGGTGGAGAAGGAGGAAAAGGGTCTGGATCTGGCAAGGGATCGGGGCCTGGATCGCTAGTGGTAATGGCAAGTGAAATTAGTTCGTCTGCAAAGAACGCTGCAATTTTAGCGGAGTCTTTGCTCATCATTGCAGTTTGCTCTGCTTCAGATAAACCTACCTCGTCCATTAAAGACCTGGGGTTATTGATAAAAACACTTTGTTTGTTGGTGTCAAGTGCTAAATCTGTTAATAAATCAAACAGTTTACTCATGAGAATCATCCTCATCTTTAACGTAGTGAACAGTGAATAATGTAAGCTAATCGTCGTTAATTTTTGTCAGTCAATTCCCTTGAATTAGGGGTTTCTGTACTCGTTTCAGAGAACTCTCATTGTAATCCAACGAGGAACTTTCCAAATATCGTTCGCCGTTGTTCCTCCGAAAGTACTGGAGTTTGATAAAGCCTTTCCCCGGTGTAGTAACGATTGATTGCCGCCGCAAGCTCCCGATAAGGTTGTGCTGTTCCAATAATACTGTCTTGATCCAGAATTTCGCTGAAGTCACTAAGCAAGAAAAGAACAATGCTACATGTCTCCGTCAGGGCAAAATTTTTCCATAGCCATAATAGTGCCTTCTCGTCAACTTTTGAACTAGGGTCATCTTCCACATATTTCAAAATAAGCTGTGTTAATTTATGATCGTTCCCAGCCTCCTCCTTTATATTGTTCAAAATCTCAAATTTTGTTTGCTGAGCACGAATTTGTTCTCGTAAGACGTTTTTACATATTTCAGAAAATTCTGACTCTCCGTCTTGAAAGAATCTTTGTAATTTTGATTTAAACTTCTGAATCTCCTGGTCTGGTAAAGGCTCCCCCCTATGCTGTTCCTTCTTTTGGTTAGCTTCAATTACGGTAAGAATTAGCTGAGCAATCAAGTCACCTGGTTGAAGTATCAAGGCTTGTTGGGCAAAAGCGATCGCTCTACCGTAGTGTTTGTCTTTCCGTTTTTGGTCTTCTTCTTTTTTCGTTAAATAAAAAGACAGCAATGCGTGTTCATGAAGATTTACCCTCCTAGTCGCTAAGAATGGAACCGGAGAAGGAGAATTTTGCAAAACCCCCATTTCCGGAGATATTACTGTCTCTACTTCTAAATCCCAGTATGAATCCTCGTATTCTTGAGCCAATCTGTAAACCGTTGCTCGCATACCCCATGCCCAAGCGTATGTGGGGATAAGTTCAATCGCTCTGTTAAAACATTTCAACGCCTCTTCTTTACTGGGGATATCTATCTCATTGGTACTTAGCAATTGTAGCTCGCGAGTCATTTCCAGGCGGTAGGTTGCTCCCAAGTGAGCTAATGCCCACGCATAGTTGCTTTCTTCTGGTTTTTTAGCATTAAGTGCTTTTGTGAAATGTTTTTTAGCGCATTCAAGATATTCCGGTTTCCGATTTTCCGCAATTGCCCGGAGACGATAAATTTCACCTAGCTGTGCATGTGCCCAGAAATACAGATCCTTCTCTTTGCTCGTCGCTTTCTTTAAATAATCTTCTGCTTTCCCATAATCCATCCACTGGCAATAAATTGCTCCTAGATGAGCATTGACCCAAGCATTGTCTGGATACTTTTCTAGGAGTTGTTCAAAAAGCTCGATCGCCTGTTCGTAAGCCTTTGACAAGCGAAAAGTTTCTGCTCTTTGAGCAATCATCTGATCGTTGAGATCCATCTGCATAAAATCCTCCTGAAATGTTACTTGATGTTGAATTACTTGAACTTTGTTTTCTCAAACACTTAACTAGCGAGTAATGCCTGAGTTCTTGGGTCGTCCCGCCAATCCAACCAAGCTGGATCGTGACCCACTAACTCAATGGCTTCATCATTGATAGGAATAGCTTCTCGCAGATATTGCCATGCTTGTTCGCAGTTCCCTGCCAAAATTGCTAAGCCGCAGAGTCGGTAGAGAATATCTCCCCGATCGCCTGTATCCCATTGAGCAAGCAATGCTGTCCGTGATCGCTCGATTTCGCTTGCTGCTTTGTCCACTCCTTGCCAACGCGCTTTAGATACTGCAATGCAGTACAAAGCTGTCGTGTCATCAGAAACCTGTTGCAACCTCTGCTCGCAACAGGCGATCGCCTCAGAATATTGACCGTCATAGCAAAGGATCAACCCTTTCTCAATTTGCCAATTTTTTACAAATATGGTTCTGTCAAGGGCGATCGCTCGCTCGAAGTCAATCAGAGCTTGATCGTAGCTTTTAATCAAGGCATAGACGCGGCAGCGATAAGCGATCGCCCAAACGTAATCCGGCTGACGCTCAATTGCTCGATCCAAGTCACCCAACGCCTTTGTGTAATATGCTTCTCCCAGAAAGCGGTAGGTTACGCCTCGGTGTGCGATCGCCCAAGTATAATCAGGCTGCAACTCGATTGCTCGGTGAAAATCTGCAAAAGCCTCCTGATAGCGTTTCATCAGATAATAAGTTTCGCCCCGGTGTGCGATCGCCCAAGCATTGTTAGGTTCCAAGTCGAGCGATCGGTTGAAATCATCTAACGCAGCTTCAAAATTTCCCGTCAGCCGATGAGTTTCACCCCGATGAGCCAGAGCCTTCCCATCGTCAGGATTTTCTTCTATATAAAGCGACATTACCACATTTTTTCTCCTCTAACACATACACTTTTTATCTGCTGGACAAAAAGTGTAGTTTTTACTACATTTGCTTGGCAAAATACCTTAAGTTTCTTTAACAAAAGACATACCCAACCGTGCCATCATTTCACTGTCTACAGGTGCAGACGCTTGAGGCGGAACATAAAGTGTCGAAACTAGAGTAACACGAGTTTCAGCCAGTTTGGACAGAGGAATATGCTGGATAACTGGCTCGCAAACCGGGTAATAAACTGCTGCTTCGTAAACAATTACTTCGTGGTCAGAACCATAGTGCATTTCTAACACTTCAGTTAACACCTTTAGACCGCGCAATTGAATCTCTTCTTGATAAAAACCCAGATTGCCGATCGTCGCAATCTGCCACAAAATTAAAGCACTGGTCGGGTCAAATTTACGCCCCCGAATCAGAAAGTCAGTGGCTTCAAAACTTTGACATCCGTTGCGTCCTGGGTCAAGACCCAAGTCAGCAAATAAGCAATCTTCCGCTGAAATTCCTGGCAACATTTGCGCCCGAAAGCCTTCGTGACGCGCCTGTTTAATCGCTTCATGGGTAGGGTAAGCAAAGACACCGGGATGACCGTAAAAAACCGCACATACATTCAACCCCTGACGAACCTCAGCCAAAATGCGATCGACCATCTCCCGGTATGTCTCTCTGCGCCGCTGATTGTTGGTATTGTAAGGCAAGGCTTCTGCGGTGGGATTGAGTGTCTGTAGCCATTTAGCAGTAACAGGATCGGCTACGGCGAACAGAACTTTGTCAGCTTGCTCGATCCACGCCTTCGCTGCTAAGGTCAGATGACCAACTAATTGAATTCCCGTCCCGACAACAGTTAAAGATCCCGTTTTCAAATGTAACTTCCTCCAAGCGATCGCAAAATGTGTTTCAGTTATGGTAGTAACGCAAATTGCTAGTTATATAATTAAAGCTGCTAAGAGGTAAGTTGTTACGCTCTTTTAGCTGTTATTGCAGCTCGGATAAAAGCACAGCAAGCAAAAGAACGTAGCATGATACAAATGACAACTTATCGTTGCTGGCTCGGTATTCCTGAAAAGTCCGATCGGCTGCTACTTCAAGCGATCGCCAAAATACTGCCCATAAAACTCGCAACTCACCGTCGCGAGATTGGCTTGTAAATTTACCAACCCCATACTTTCCCACTTAAATGCCTCCACTACATCCAATTCTACAGGTGTGCTGCTTTTTACCACTCGCATGAATGCTGCCAGCAACTATGGCTCCATTACGGTTCATTTAAGCTCGATCCGCCCTAGCCCCCCTCCTTAAAAAAGGGGGGGACAAGAACTTACTCTTGCGTCCCCCAACAATCAGCAGGGCGGTTTCATTCTCACCAAAATCGCGATTTTGACTCTTGTAGTGCCAAGAATGCCTACCCTCTCACAGACGATTTCACGGCGTTTCAGACATGGGGGCAGCCCCTACAAGAGAATGAAACAGCCATCTCCTGTGCGGTGTATTCGCACAGGAGAGGTTGTGAACCGGGGTTTAGTCCTGACCAACTTTATTGCTAAATTCTCACTGCAAAAGATGCTGCTAATTCCCGTTCTGGTTCCATACCAACTGTAGGCGGCATGGAACGATTTGCTACTTGCTCGATCAGTTGTAGATGTTGCGGCAGCATTTTAGCTAAACTGTAGCGTTCTAGGGCGGTTTGACGGGCTTTGATGCGAATTTCTGCCATGCGGGTAGGATGGTCTAAAACTTCATCAATGCGATCGGCTACTTGTTTCGGTGAGAAGTAATCGACTAGCAAACCGTTTTCTCCGTCGCGGATAACTTCTCTGACTGGCCCTGTGTCGGAACCAATTACTAAACATCCTGTTGATAAAGATTCAATCATCGACCAAGATAGTACAAAAGGTCTGGTCAAATAAACGTGTACGTCGGATGCTTGAATTACTTTTAGATACAGTCCGTAAGGTAGGGGCCCGACAAAGTGAACTCGCGACAAATCTAGGGGTACTTTTTTGAGCATATAGTCTTTGTAAGACTCGCCGTTTGGTAAAGAACGCCCATAACAAACTCTTTCTGAACCAACGATTACGACGTGACAATTGGGGCGGCGTTCTTGTACATAGGCGATCGACTCAATGAATTCGGGAAAACCTCGGTAAGGTTCCATTCCCCGCGATACGTAGGTGACAATTTCATCAACGCCAGACAAGTCTAAGTTAGGCAAAACCAGTTTAGCACCGGGGTCTGGTTTGAAGTAATCGGTATCTACGCCGTCGTGGAGTGTGGATAATTTTTGTTGTAATTCTGGCGGAAATTGCGATCGCTGCCAATAAGTGGGCGACAAACCCCAATCGCAAGAATATAAATCGATCAGAATCGGCGCATTTTTGATTCTAATTCTGGCCATATCGTCAACTGTTAAAGGTTCCGCTGGGTCGAAATCTGCGTCGGAACCAATAGCATGATAAAACCACTCGAAATAGCACAAAAGCGGCGTATTTGGAAAAGCTTCTTTGACAAATAATGTCGGCCCCCAACCGGAATGTCCGCAGATAATATCAGGTACGAAACCGTCTGCTTTGAGTTGTTCTGCCATTCTAAATACGGCTTGTCCGTAGATGACGGCACTTTCTAAAGGGCGGACGTATTGGTGAGTCTGCGCGTGGGGTTCCCGGCTGGGGGTAAATGCTGCTTTGCGAACGCCGGGAATGTTCCACTCTGGGCGCTCGTTTTTAGTACCGAAAACAATTTGATTTTTGGGATCTGCGCCTAAAGCCGTGATAATGTGGCGGTATTGGGCGGGGAAGTTGGGATGGAGAAATAATGCTTTCATTGTCAGTTGTCTGTTGACTGTTGACTGTTGACTGTTGACTGTTGACTGTTGACTGTTGACTGTTGTCTGTTGACTGATAACAATCTAAAATCTAAAATCGATTG
>NZ_JAUBPI010000030.1:12572-69995 GCF_036700645.1 Microcoleus sp. S36b_A4
ATCTAAAATCTAAAATCGATTGACTGTTGACTGTTGACTGTTGACTGATAACAATCTAAAATCTAAAATCTAAAATCGATTGACTGTTGACTGTTGACTGTTGACTGTTGACTGTTGTCTGTTGACTGATAACAATCTAAAATCTAAAATCGATTGACTGTTGACTGTTGACTGTTGACTGTTGACTGATAACAATCTAAAATCTAAAATCTAAAATCTAAAATCGATTGACTGTTGACTGTTGTTAGTTGGAATAAAATATTTTGAGGCGGCTAAAAAGCTTTAATTTTATTCATTGGGTGTTGGTGCTTTGCAGATCCAGACACAATCTCGCGGTACTGAAGATGTATTTTTCAGGATGATTTCATAGTTTAAATGATGGAGAAATCTTTCCATAATTGTATCAGTCATAACTGAAAATGCTGTGCCGTCTCTGTGTCCTAGCAAGTTTTTGTCCCACTCGCTGGCGAATTTTTGCCACCCTAATTCGGTGAAAATATTTGTGTGGTGAAACACGCAAATTCGATCGCCCCGCAGCAGTTTGGGAATTCGAGTCAGGTAGTTGAATATATCTACCGGCTCTACGTGTACCATTGTATCGTAACAAAAGCAGACATCGGCTGAACTTGGAGCGATGCCGTCTAATGTTAAACCGTCGAGTTTTACGTAAGAAACGCGATCGTCTCCCAAGCGCGATCGCGCCGCTTGCAGCATTTGACTGGAAATGTCTGCACAAATTAGTCGATCGCAATATTTCAGCAGCAGCGAACCAGTTTTTCCCCCGCCGATACCAATTTCTAAAACCGTATGTTCTTTTTTGATGTACGGTGCAATAAATTGCTGTTCTATCAGCGCTTCGTATTCGGCTAAGGAGTTGGCGGCACCGGCAGCTTTACCTATCCATTCGTCGCCAATATGGGCAAGTTCGGCATTAGTTTTTTGCCACTGTTGGGCGTAACTGTCCCAGGCCCTTTCATAATCTACTCTTGGGCGATCGGTCATTTTATCATCGTTCATTTTTGATTATTTTATAGTATTGATGGCTCAATTTTCAATATGTTCCGTAATTTTTGGCAAATTATATTAAATCCTGCCAAAAGTTTAGGAGGTGAGTTACTGCCCTTCACTGGCGGGGACGCTGGCACTGTAAAATGACTAATGACGGCTGAAATATGCTTCGCAGAAAATCTCTGCATAAGCTTGAGTCATTTCCTCAAAAGTATTAAGTGAAGCCAAGACATATTTAGCGTTTTCAGCTAACTGCTGCCGCAAAGATTTATCCTCCAGTAAACTAATCAAAGCTGCAACTAATTCGTCCGGGCGATCGGGCGTATAAAACAAACCATTAATTCCAGGCCGCACTTGTTCTTTAATTCCAAAAACCGGCGATGTAACAATTGGCAAATCGCATACCATCGCCTCCAAAATCACTCTGGGAAAGCTTTCGACGCGAGAAGTGCAAACAAAAATATCAGCAGCTTTGTAATATTTTCCCGTCTCCCCAGTTTCCGGGACTACTGTCACCCTTTGCCGCAACTCTTCTGGTAATTCCCCCGCCAACTCGGCTAACTTATTGCTGTAAATACTAGGGCGATCGCCCACAATAAAACACCTAATCTTATTGTGCCATTTATCAGGTAAAAGTGAAAGTGCCTTAACTAAATCCTGCTGGCCTTTGCGTTCGCATACCGTTCCCAGCAGCAAAATTACCACATCTTCCGCCGCAACACCTAAAGTTTTTCTCGCCAATTCAGAATTCTCAGAATTTTCCAGTTTGCTCAAATCTAAGCCATTGTGAATCACCGTAAAATTGTGGTGACTGTTGAGAGGCAAATACCTGTCCCGCGTGGCATCTGCCACAAAAATCACTTTGTAAGGAAAGCGAAAACACTCTAAAGCTCTCGCCGCAATCTCCGAACCAAACCTGTTAAAATAAGTTTGCCAAGGTTCGCTTTCGTGCACGTTCCACACTGTAGGAGTTCCGAGTTGCCGCGCGGCATCAACTACAAAAAAGTTTTCTAAAGTATTGGCATAAATTGCATCTACTTTTAAACTGGCAATTTCTGTGCTAAAACTGCGGATAGCTTCATCATAAGCATCGCGCTGATAGATGTGTTCGAGAGGATTGTCGCGCACGATGACTTCAATTCCCTGCTGTTCGTAAGCTTGACGCAGGGGCCCGTCTGTTACGCAAAGTACGATCGGCTTAATCACACCCTCTGCCGCCAATTTCACCGCGATTTCGTACTGATGCAGCGGTGCCCCCGTAAAATCCAGCGAATTGCTGCACATCAAAACTCTGATAGGATGAATCAAATTCTCTGCTTTTGCTACCAACAAACCAGAATTATTAAATTTTACTTCTTCATTATCCGTTACATCCGTTACATCCGTTACAAAATCCGTTGCCGAACCTTCTTCCTTCATAAAAACCCGTCGAGGTTGAATATGAAAATACTCATCTTCTAAAGACAAGTGAGGACTGTAAAAACTGTCATTTTTCCCCGCATACTTGCGCCTAAAAGCCGCCACTTCTTGAGGATTGTCGGTAAAACCCCTAGAAGTTCCCTCTTTGTGCAACAACTCCGCATCGGGACAATATACGCACCGATAACCGCGTTCTAACAATCGGTATCCGTAATCTGCATCATTGTAAGCAACAGCAAAATTATCCTCATCAAAACCGCCCAATTCTAAGAACAATTGACGCGGAGTAATCGTGCAAGCGGCTGTTACCGCAGAGTAATTTCGCGTTACCATCGCTTGAGAAAGATAGCCTCGATTATTCTTGTCCATCAGCTTAAAAGCATGACCAGCCAAACCGTGATGCAGCCCGTGAATTACGCCCGCGTGCTGAATTCTGCCGTCGGGATATAACAACCGCGCGCCGACTGCACCCACGCCTGCGATTTGAGCGTATCCCACCATTTGACTCAGCCAGCGCGGGTTAATTACTTCAGTATCGTTGTTCAAAAACAACACATATTCGCTGTCAACTTGTTCCGCAGCGCGGTTGTTAATTGCTGCAAAACTAAACTTGCCGCCAGGATTTTTTATCCGCAAAACTTGGCAACTTAATTCCTTTAAGTATTCCAGAGTTTTCGGGTCGTCGCTTTCGTTGTCAATGACGGCAACTTGATAATTTTTGTATGTTGTAGTTTGTAGAGAATCCAGACAGGCTTTCAGCAATTTGAGCTGATTTTTAGTAGGAATAATTACCGTTACTGATGGGCCGTTATCCGGGAAATCCTGGGCAAATATCCCCAAATTTTCTTTAATCGCCCATGCGTGTTGAGCGACATTTCCGTTAATTTGGCGGCGGTTTAGTGCGTCTTGAATGGCTTTTTGACCTGCGGAAAAACTGGCGGGTTTCGCGGCCCCAGATATGGCGGTAGAACCGGGTGCGGTTCGCCAGTGATACAGCACTAGCGGCAGGTGGGCGACGTGGCGAGAAATTTCGGTGGCTCTCAAGGCAAAATCGTAATCTTGCGAGCCTTCAAAACCTATCCGTAAACCGCCTATTTC
Source organism: Microcoleus sp. S36b_A4 (assembly GCF_036700645.1). NCBI lineage: Bacteria > Bacillati > Cyanobacteriota > Cyanophyceae > Oscillatoriales > Microcoleaceae > Microcoleus > Microcoleus sp. S36b_A4. Next base: position 16,098 of record NZ_JAUBPI010000030.1, read on the forward strand.
TTCAAAAATGTGTTTTCTGACAGCGCACAAATGACCGAGATACATATAGGAAAGCAGCAGTTCCGGCGACCATTCCGGTTTGAATTGCGGGGCGAATCGGCGACCTTTAGTGTCGATTTTGTCGTCGTCGGAATAGAGAAAATCGGTAGCTGGATGTGAGGCAAAATATAGGGCGACTTCGCCTAATGCGTCGGGAGTGAGTTCGTCGTCGTTGTCTAAAAACAGGATGATGTCGCCTGTTGCGAGGGCGGCGGCGCTGTTGGTTGCTGCGCTGATGTTGCCGTTTTCGGTACGAAATGTGATGCGGATACGATCGTCCTTTTGAACCCAGCCTTTCAAATTTTCAGCAACAGTTAAATCGGTGCTGCTATCATCGGCAATGCAGAGTTCCCAGTTTGGATAAACTTGATTGATTACACTGTCGATCGCACTTTCGAGAAAATCTATCTGCGGATTGTAAACTGGCATTACTACCGAAATTTTTGGCAGCGGTTCCCGGCAGGATTTTAACCGAGAAATCAAATAATCGCGCGCGCGATCGTTCCATTGATTCACCTCCAGCCATGCGTCATATCTATCAATGGGTTGAGGCACCACAAAACCCGCCGGTGGCAGTAAATCTCCCGGCGCACTAAACTGTTTTTGCTGCCGATAAATCTTCCCCAACTGGCGGAGCACTTTCACAATTTCCCAGGGCAAGGGCACAATTCTACCAAGACGCTGTTTTCTTTCCCTGGCCCGCTGCTGAATTGCGGCTGTAAACCTTGATAACTCCTCAAATTTATCTGCACTTCGCTGCCAGATATGGTAGCGCCGCACTGTCAATTTTTTGGGCGCTTGAAAAAACAAAATTTCCCCGGTTTCTAACTCAGCTTGCAGAGAAACGTGCCATTCCCCTGGCGGCAAATCGACAAGGGCCTCAAAACCGCTTTCCGAACTGTTAACCCAGTCGGGAAACACTTCCCCGACATCTTTTCGTCGTAAACCGTAGGCGCATTCTACAGAAGTATCGCCGCACAACAAGCTTAATTTAGCAATTTTGCGATCGTGGTGGCAGCACCAACCTGCAAACAAAATTTGGCCCTGACGCTGTTCCCACACCACCGGTACATCTAACGATGCTTGAATCGTTGAAACTAACAACGGATAAGCTGCCAAAAGATGCCATTTACCTCGATCGTCTTGGGCTTCCAGTAGCACTTCGTGTCGTCCAGCAGGCGCTTCCAATTGAATTGTAAAACCAGATTTCTTCGCAGCGGGAATATTAGAGTGTGCTAGCGCTATATCACTTCTCTCTATGCCGTAAACGCCTAGGAAACTCTGGTCTTTAATTCTGACGCGGACTGCTGTAGTCTCTCTTTTTTGGTTAAAAACCCAGCCGACAATTAGCAGGTTGGAATCACAAACTTGCCAAGTAGTGGGTTGATCTAACGAAAAAATAAATTTAGGGAATAAGTCGCGGATTTTGCGCTGAACTTCCCACAACTTTTTTCTCACTTGCCACCCTATTGAAGACTGAATTATAGCCAGTTCTACCCGAATTTTTTCATTTTCCTGGCGGGAGTGTTCTAATTTTTCCAGAGTATCCTTTAATCTTTCCTGATTTTGACTTTGTGCTGTTTCTAGCTGAATTAACTCAGCTAACTTTTGCTGCAATATAAATTCAGTCTCTTCAAATTGCACCTGAGTTTGCCCTAATTCGGCTTCTAATTCTAATACTTTCGCTAAAGCTGTTTGAAATTGCGATTCTTTGCCGGCAAGCTGTACCTGAGTTTGTCCTAATTCTGTTTCTAATCCCAGGAGTTTCGCTAACGCTTCTTGAAATTGCGATTCTTTGCCTGAAAGCTGTACCTGAGTTTGCCCTAATTCTGCTTCTAATTTTAAGACTTTTGTTAAAGCTTCTTGAAATTGCGCTTCTTTGCCTGCAAGCTGTACCTGAGTTTGTCCTAATTCTGTTTCTAATCCGAGGAGTTTTGCTAAAGCTTCTTGAAAATTTGATTCTTTGCCTGCAAGCTGTACTTGAGTTGCTCCTAATTCTGTCTCTAATCCCAACACTTTCGCCTGAGCCTGGTGAAATTGTTCTTGCCACTGTTTGAGTTCGGAAGAGCTGGTTTTTTGCTGTTTTTCCAGCAATCGGATTTTTAGCCAATCTTCAAATGGCCAGACTGGAGAGGCTGGGAAATGAATAACTTGATCGATCGCATCTTGCGATTCGCTGCTAAGATTGCTAGCTTGGGTTTCCAAAAGTTGATATAGTTCTAATGCTTCGGGAAAATATTTTTCTATTAAACTCGGTCTGTGACTTTTGACAATATCGTTGACTAATAAAGATTCTTCAAAATTGTCGCCCGGTATCGCACCTAAGTTAACGTTAAATTTTTCGTTGACTCGATCGAGGAAAAGTTCAGGAGTGTTGCCGATGGGGTAAACGTTGGCTAGGAGACAGCGATGGGGGAAACGTTCGTAAAGTTCTAAAACTTTTTGATTGTAGTGAATCCACATTTTTACTGCCATTTCGGGATTTTGCAGCAAGCTGACATCGGTTCCCCGGCGGTAAAGGGAATCGACTACCTCCCAGGGCGATCGATAAACACAGATAAAATTAGCTTCGGGGAGTAAAGTCAGCCAAAAATCCCAAAAAAGGGCTGTTCGCGGGTCTTTCCAACCCCAATGTTTGTGAGGAAGTTGATTTTGGTCGATCGCCCTTTTGGCGATTTCCACGTATTCTGGTGCTACCGGAATCGTTTTTTCAAACGTACATCCGAGTTCATCAATACCGTGCGATCGCAAAACACTTTTGTGAAACTCCACAAAATCAACATTCTCGAAATGACCTTTCACATTTCCGTCGGCCGGGCCCACTAACTTTTTGCCAATATCAACCCCAACTTTCTGAAACAAAGAAGCTGTTAAAGACGTACCGGAACGGTGCATTCCGGTAACAATAAAAACCGACGGTTTGCTGTCATTTGTACTCACAATTTATCTCCCTCGCCCTAATACCCACACCAACCAAATTTACTCACTAATCTCCCGCTAAGCCCAGGGAGCGCCTGACTTGAAACCACGCGCTTCTAATCTTCCAGAACTTGCTGCTTTCCATTGCCAAAACCCGACACTTCGCTTGCTCTAGTTCTTGCTTGAGATTAATTAGCTGATTTTCTGTTTTCTCTAACTGCGTTTGCACAGATACTAACTGATTTTGAGTTTGCTCCAATTGCATTTGAGCTGAAATTAATTGAGTTTGAGTTTCTTGCAAATTTGTTTGAGATTCTTCCAACTTTGTGTGAGTAATCATTAACTTACTTTGATTTTGCTCCCATTCTATCCTAGCCGACTCTAACTGAGTCTCAAGTAATTGAAGTTTTGTCTGAGTAGAACCCAATAAAGACTGCGATTGTCTTTGGTTGATCAGCGATTTAACAGTGCAAGTTTCCAGAATCCATTCCCAACCATAGTTATTGATTGCTTTGACTATCAACACATCCTGCAATCCTATAGTGTTTTTGGGTAAATAACAGCTCCAACCCGACTGCAAAGCCCCATCAGTTTCAAAATATCCAGCCACATCAGGGCGATCGTAAAAAGGCTCGCACCTCTGTACAACCTCGCCGTTTACCAGCACTTGCAGCTCCTCAATTCGACCATCGAGATTCACATCAGCCACCCATCCTTCCAGATACAAATTCTCCTTATTCGTAAAAGCAGCAACATCAATATATCCTTCTGGGTGGTGATTGAAATTCAACTCCGAAAAATCTCTAACTAGCTCATTTGTGACAACATACAAATCCTGAAATCTGCAGATGCCTTTTTTGATGCGGTGAACAAAAGCTTTGCCTCCGCTAACTCTCTCGACACATTCTCTCACAAACTTTTCAGTTACATAAGTTGTGCCATATTCCTCCTTATCTAAAGACTGGCTTTCGCTTTGAGCACTAAACAAAATACCATTAGCCGGCATTTCTATATTGGCTAGGCGCAAACACTCATCGTGCACGCTGAACATCAAAATGCCGTTAGGAGTCAACAAATCGTACAAATTTTGCAACCAACTTGTAAAAGTTCTTTCCGGCATATGGCTGAAAAAAGAATTAGCCAGAATGCAGTCAAATTTGCGGTCAATTAAATAATTTTCTGGTTTCCCAGTTGAGACAATACCGTTGACTCCCAAGTAGTCAGTTTGAAACTTAACCGCGTTAGCATAAATATCAGAAACCCAAATTTGTTCCGGCGGTATTTCCTGAATCAAAAATCTGGTAAATCGACCGTAACCACAGGCAAAATCTAGAAAAGAGGGTACCTTTTCAAAACTGCCAAAATGCCATTCCACAACTTGTTTAACCGTATCCAAGATGCGGCGCCCGATCGAATAATAGCGCACCAAAGCCCGATCGCGATCGTCTTTGACGTTGTTCAAGCTGAACAAATACATTTCATCGTCTTCGCAGATATTCAGTTTAAATTTTTCGGGAAACTTAGCTTGATCTTGAATAAATGCTTTGATTACGGAATTTTCTACTAAATCTAAATTGATATCGCTCATTGTTTTTACAGAATTTTAGATAACCTCTGTTGACTGCTCTTTTACTAGAGCATCAGCATTAACAACAGTTAAACACGGTTCGATCAGCAAGTCAACGATGCCGTTACCGCAGGACTCAGTACAAGACTGAACTCTAAACATCGCCACATCAACGCAGCGATCCAGATAAGTTAAATCTCCATCTACCGTTCCCACAACCCCAGCATTCAGAAAATAAACACCCGGATTCAGCAAACATTTAAAATGAAACTTCACTACAATTGTCGTTCCCGCTTCCACATACCTAACTGACTGAGTAGAAGCCTTCAAAGAAGCACCCGCCAACTCAAAACCACTAATTGTTTTAATCAACATTCCAAACCTAACTTTGGAAGTTGACCGGGAGAAAGTGACAGAGTAAGTATAAATATAATCTTGACGACCGAGCAAGTGATTTACCACATTTCCCTTCAGCGTCTCGATGTGGGGGTTGATAATTTCCGCTCCGCGAGACGGATACCTTACCGTATTCGACGGTATCATCCCCGGATCGTAAAATTCATCATAATATTCCTTGGGTTTAGAGAGATGGTGCTCCGGTTTAACTTCCCTCTTGGTGCTGTCTAAATTAGCCTCCTGAAGCTGGTCTTGACTTTCCTGTTTTGTCAGTTGGTTCAGAGCTCGAATATCTGACTTCAACCCTAGAACCTGATCCGGATCGGCATAAATCAGCTTTTGATACTTAGAAATTACCACCTTCGGCGTGTGAGCGAGCAGCAATTCACCGCTATCCATTAAAATCGCCGAGGTACAAAGTTGCACCACAGAAGTAGCAGCATGAGAAACAAATAAAATTGTTCCGCCACCTTCCTGAATGCTTTGCAAGCGGGCAAAACACTTGCGTTGAAAAGCTTCGTCGCCCACCGAAAGCGCCTCGTCAACCACCAAAATATCTGGCTCGACGCTAGTCGCAACAGCAAAAGCTAGCCTGACAAACATACCGCTAGAATAAGTCTTGACTGGCTGTTCAATGAAATCGCCGATATCAGCAAAAGCAGCTATATCGTCAAACTTTTCTTCAGTTTCTTTTTGATTAAATCCCAGTAACTGAGCGTTAAAAAACACATTTTGTCGCCCAGTAAATTCCGGGTTAAACCCGCTTCCGAGTTCTAACAAAGCGGATACTCGGCCTTTAACATCGACGCTTCCTGTTGTAGGAGTCAGCGTCCCTACAATTATTTGCAGGAGAGTGCTTTTTCCCGAACCATTGCGACCGACGATTCCCAGAGTTTGTCCTTGAGGAATTTCCAGATTGATGTCGTGTAGGGCCCAAAATTCGTCAGCCAGTTTTTTGCTGGGGTAAATAATTTCCTTTAAGCGGTCTCCTGGACGATCGTACCGCTTAAAGCATTTGGAAACATTTTTTAGTGAAATTACATTTTCTGTCATTGGCGGCAGTCAATCGATTTTAGATTTTAGGTTTTAGATTTTAGATTGACTTGAAATCTCAAACATATTTACAGCACAATCGATTTTAGATTTTAGATTTTAGATTTTAGATTGACTTGAAATCTCAAACAAATTTACAGCACGTCAGCAAAAGCGGGACGCAAACGCCGGTAAACCGCCAAACCTCCACAAAATATAGCCGCAGAAATTAGCGTGGCGACACCCCATTCTCCCCAATGCTTAACTTCTCCAAGCAGTATGAGGTCTCGATAAACCTCCGAGATGGCGGCCATTGGATTCAGCCAAAATATCCACACTCGCCACTCTTGGGGGATGATTGATGCTGGGTAGACGATCGGCGTCAAATAAAACCAAAAATTTAGAATAACACCTAATGTCTGAGGAATGTCTCGCAAAAATACAGTCAAGCCCGCTGTCAAATATCCCAAACCAGCAGTTATCAGCAACTGAGGCACCCACACCAGCGGCAGTAAGCATAAAGTAGCGTTGAGCTTTTGCGACGATACTGCTACTATCACAATCAAAGCTGCTAAACCCAAAGAACTTTCAAGAAAAGCTGTAAAAATCGGCACCAAGGGCAGCAAACCGAGAGGAAATACCACTTTTTTCACTAAATTCGGCTGCCCCACCACCGATACTCCCGACTTGATCAAACCGCTGGTGAAGGCAGTCCAAGGCAGCAAACCTGCAAACAACCAGACTCCAAATGTAATGTCGCTGTTTTCTGGGAAGCCTGCAAGGCTGAGCTTTACCTTGAGGACGATCGAGAATACATAAGTGTAAATCACCAATTGCGATAGCTGATTCAGCAGCGGCCAAAAATTGCCCAGAATCGAGCCTTTGTATTGAGCTTCCAAGTCCCGGCGCACCAATGTTGCCAGCAGATTCAGCTTCACCCACCGCCGGGGCGTATTTGCCGGCCGCCGGCCGCCCAGCCTTCGGACCTTTTGGGCAACTCCTTTCACAGTTCTCTGCAATTTTTTCGCCCTCGTTCACTAGCTTCACACCTAAATCAACTCAAGCTACAATTATGCAGCTTTTGCTAAACCGCAATTATTCCACAGCCCCGTCGTTTTGATCAAGCATCTGCCACCCCGGCTTGGGCTTCTTCCTTCTTTCTTCTTTCCCCTTCCTTCGGAGGTTATTTTAGCCGATCGCCGATCGAACTGCCGAACCGATCGCCCGTTTTTGCTCGTCGTCGTAGCCCCACCGCTGGAAAAATTTTTCATACTTGCCATTGGCACTGTGCAAACTTTCTAGCATTTGCGACGCTATAGTTTGACACGCTGGCATTTGCAGCATTTGAATTAAGTTGCGCGATCGCTCCTGCACTCTAGCAGAATCGGCTGCCATTTCCTCCTTTTGCTGGCGCGAATGATGTACAACCATTGCCGCCGACATCGCCAAATTTTTCACCAGCAGTTCTGCTACGATCTCAGGAGCCGATCGCAGCGCCTCGACTACTCCGGGTGACGGGTGATCTGCCTCCTGTCGATCGTCCGTTAGATAGGTGACAAAAAACCCCCTAGCACCGTTCTGTGTTTTCACCAGAGATGTAACAGCTTGCTGGATGTCGGCTTGTAAAAGTCGATCGGCCTCCATGAACGAGAGTAAAGATTGAGTCAGCTCGATCGCCCCCTCAAAAGTTATGCTTTCGGATGCTAATAAAGAAGATGGAATACTCATAACGAACTCAATAATTTTAAAGATTCTGCTAACAAGTGTAAACAATTCCCGCTGCCCGAACGCAGATAAATATGGCTATTATATCCTCCAAACAACAGCCCCCCGACCCAAATCTACCTGAAGACATAGCCCCGGCCCGTCGCAAAAAAGCCGCCAAACCCCAGGCGGAATCTTTGCTAGAATCGCAAGAACTACCCGACGAAATCAACAGCAAACAAGACGACAAAATCCGACCCCAGCGCTTAGCTGAATACATCGGGCAAAAAGACTTGAGAGAAGTTTTGGCGATCGCAATTGCAGCAGCTAAATCTCGCGGCGAACCTATGGATCACCTGTTACTCTACGGGCCTCCAGGGTTGGGAAAAACCACAATGTCGCTAATTCTAGCAGCAGAAATGGAAGTTGAATGCAAAATCACCACCGCCCCAGCCTTAGAAAAACCGCGAGATATTGTCGGATTGCTGATTAACCTCAAAGCAGGCGACGTGCTGTTTATCGACGAAATTCACCGCTTATCTAAAGTTACAGAAGAAATCCTCTATCCGGCGATGGAAGACTGTCGGTTAGATATTACGATCGGTCAAGGCAAAAGCGCCAAAATTCGCAGCATTCCCCTGAAACCATTTACCTTAGTAGGAGCAACCACAAAAGTCGGCTCGCTGACATCTCCATTGCGCGATCGTTTCGGCTTGATCCAAAGATTGCGGTACTACGAAATAGACGAACTTAGTCTAATTGTCCAAAGAACCGCCCAAGTTCTCGACACTCAAATCACCCCAGAAGGAGCCACAGAAATTGCCCGCCGAGCCCGCGGAACCCCCCGCATTGCTAACCGCTTGCTGCGACGAGTTAGAGACTACAGCGAAGTCAAAAATTTAAAGCCAATTGATGCCGAAGTTGCCTCACTAGCCCTGGAATTATTCAACGTCGATCCGCTAGGTTTAGATTGGACAGATCGGCGGATTTTGACAGCAATGATTGAGAACTTTAACGGCGGCCCAGTGGGCTTAGAAACCCTCGCAGCTTCTACAGGAGAAGATACTCAAACAATTGAGGATGTATACGAACCGTACTTAATGCAAATCGGATTTTTGCAGCGGACAAATCGCGGGAGAATGGTAACGGTTGCTGCTAGAAAACACTTAGGTTTACTCGATGAAAAGGAGTAAAAAATGGTACAGATCCAACAAGCAAAAATACTAACTTTGTCAGAGTTTCTAAAACTGCCAGAAACAGAACCGGCTAGCGAATATATCAACGGTCAAATCATCCAAAAGCCTATACCACAAGGAAAACATAGCCGGATTCAATGTGAATTAGTCCCCGCCATCAATGTCGCAGTTAAAAATCAGAAAATTGCTTTAGCTTTTCCTGAATTGCGGTGTACTTTTGGCGGCAGATCAATCGTGCCAGATGTCACAGTATTTACTTGGGAAAGAATACCACTTGATGAAAATGGGGATGTTGCGAATGTATTTGAAACTTACCCTGATTGGACAATTGAAATTCTCTCTCCAGGCCAGAGTCAAACTAAAGTAACAGGGAATATTTTACACTGTCTGAAAAACGGCACTAAAATGGGTTGGCTGATCGATCCGATGGTGCGATCTATATTAATTTATCCCCCTGGAAAGCAACCGGAACTTTTAGCCAAACCCGAAGAATTGTTGCCAGTTCCAGATTGGGCAGCAGAATTGCGGCTGACGGTAGGAGATTTGTTTGGGTGGTTGAAACTATAGCAGAAGTCAGTTGACAGTTGACAGTTGACAGTTGACAGTTGTTATTGGAGACCAATAATTTTCCGGGCTGTGCCTCCAATTAAAAAGTAAAAATTAAAAAGTAAAAATTCCAATTACCAATTACCAATTAACAATTCCCTATTCCCCATTCCCCATGTTAATATCCCTCAGAATAGAAAACTTTGCCTTAATTGACTGTCTGGATCTAGAATTTGGCCCGAGTTTGAACGTATTTACAGGGGAAACCGGCGCTGGTAAATCGATTATCCTAGATGCGATCGATGCAGTTTTGGGCGGGAAAGTCGATCGCCGATCGATTCGCACCGGAGCAACGCGGGCAATACTGGAAGCTACCTTTGAATTGGACAAAGCCGCAGCTTTGTGGCTGGGCGAGCAAGAAATTGAACCCATAGACGGAAATTTAGCCGTTTGCAGCCGGGAAATTAACGCATCAAGCGGTGCTCTACGCACCAGATCCCGGTTGAACGGAATTCTCGTCAACCGCCAGTTAATGGACCAACTGCGCGATCGGCTTGTCGAAATTACTGCCCAAGGCCAAACCGTCCACCTCGGACAAGAAACCCTCCAGCGAGAATGGCTCGATTTATACGGCGGCAAAAAGCTCACTGAAGCCCGATCGATCATCGCCTCCGCGTGGCTGGGAGCCAACAGCGCAAAAACCGCCCTCAAACGCAGGCGTCAGTCGGAACAGCAGCGACTGCAAAGACTTGATTTGTTAGAATACCAAGTCCGAGAACTCGGTGAAGCCCAGATCGAAGACGCCGACGAACTCGAACAGCTAGAACACGAATCAATCCGGCTGGGCCACGTAGTCGAATTGCAGCAGCAGAGTTACCAAGTCCACCAAGCCCTGTACCAAAACGAGGGCGACAGCGCATCAGCCGCCGACTTGTTGAGCAAAGCCGAAGGAATTTTAAGCGACATGGCGGTTTACGATGTGCAGTTGCAACCAATCCTAGAAATGGTCAGCGATGCTTTAGCTCAAGCCACAGAAGCCAGCAGGCAAATTAGCAGCTACGGCGAACAATTAGAAGCAGATCCCGAAAGACTCGAAGAAGTAGAAGATCGGATTCGCGAACTCAAACAAATTTGTCGCAAATACGGGCCGCTCAAAGAAGCGATCGCCTACTACCAAAGCATTCAAAACGAACTAAATGAACTTTTAGAAGGAGGCGAGTCAATGGAAGCCTTAGAACTCGCATATCAGAACGCTTTAGAGCAATTAAAAGATGCTTGCAGCCACCTCACCACCCTGCGACGCGAAGCAGCCCTCAAACTAGAAACGCACCTCGTAGGAGAACTTAAGCCGTTAGCAATGGAAAAAGTGCAATTTCAAGTCGAGATATCGCCTTGTACCCCAACCGCTACTGGTGCCGACCAAATCGCCTTTTGTTTCAGCCCGAATCCGGGGGAACCTTTGCAACCCCTGGGGGCGATCGCCTCCGGGGGAGAAATGAGCCGCTTTCTACTCGCTATCAAAGCCTGTTTTTCCCAAATAGAAAGTGCCGGTACGCTGATTTTTGACGAAATCGACGCCGGAGTCTCCGGGAGAGTCGCCGGGGCGATCGCCAAAAAACTCTACCAACTCTCGGACAAACACCAAGTTCTCTGTGTCACCCACCAGCCGCTGATCGCCGCGATGGCTGATTTTCATTTTCGCGTCAACAAACAAACGATCGAAGCAGAAGCAAGTATCGGCGAACCCGCAGTCAACTCCGAACCAATGGAACGCACAGTAGTCAGAGTTGCCGCCCTCAACAGTGAGCAGCGGCGGGAAGAACTCGCCCAACTCGCCAGTGGCCGCTCAGCAACAGAAGCCATCGCCTTCGCCGAATCCCTGCTTGTCGAAGCCGCCGGATTGCGCCAAACTCAGTCCGCCAAACCCTGATGACACACTTGAGCCGATCGGGGGGTGAAAAGGCGGAGTTTTTTCAGAGTCGGAGGTTACACTAAAAATATCAACCGCAAATTTTACAAAAAAAAGCTGAAAACCCCGTGAATTTAGTGGGATGAAAGCTAACAGCAGCAAAATAGAGAGAAATTCTAGTTAAAAACCACAATTGTGTAGAGAAGGGCACACATCACTAGCAACTGGTAGTGTCACAATTGCGGCTAGTCCCACAAGGCCACCCCTCTTTCAGCAGTCTTCCCGCCAGTACGCATTCTTCTGCGGGCGATCGGCTCAAAGCTCGGTAGAACATACTTAAACCAGGCACGCACAATGTCAAAATCAGTTAATAAACCTTTTAAACAAGATTGGCGCTCTGTAAAAAGATTGCAGCACTCCCACCGCCTCGTTACTCTCCCACCCTCCGTTCAGCAACAAGGTCAACTGAATTTCCCTTGTCTTGTGGCCGGAGTTCTGTAAACTGGGAAATACTTTCACACATACTTGAGTCTTGTGCGACAAGTGACTCACTAATCAACTTCCCCGCTCTCTTGGCTTAGAGACTAACCCTTACACTTAAGCTTCTGTAAAGGTCTATGAAATCTGCATCTTCCACCAATTACTCTTCTCTGGACAACGTGATTGATGTCGCTGTTGTCGGCGGTGAAAATCATCATCAGGAACATTATTCTCCCCCGGAAATTAGGAGCAGTGCAATTATCCCGCGCCAAGGAAACCTCTCTGGCATTCTTGACCTTCTAAATAAGCAAAGTTTCACAGTAGTAGTTAAGGAAGTAGAAGACAAACTTAAGGTTGTCAATCAAACGCTGGGAATGCTCGACAATATCCTGGAGAGCGAGGGATTTGATGCCATACTCAACGAGATGTTGCAGTCGATTACCCTCAAAACAGGGGAATTGCTGAATGCCGATCGCACCACGATATTTTTATTAGACGACGAAAAAAATGAACTCTGGGCGATCGTTGCTAAAGACGAAAATGGCAAAAACCTAGAAATCAGAGTTCCCGCCCATGTAGGCATTGCCGGAGAAGTAGCCACGTTCCAAAAAGTGGTTAATATCCCTTACGATTTTTACAACGACGAACGATCGGCTAATGCCAAAAAATTTGACGAAAAAACGGGCTACCGCACTTATACAATGCTGGCAATGCCCCTGATTAATGAAGACACAAAAGAGTTAGTAGCAGTTGTTCAACTGATTAATAAATTAAGACCAAATCACGAAAAATACCCAACTTTAGACGAACAAATAGACAGGCACGGATTTACTAAAGAAGACGAACAAGTTTTTAAAGAATTTGCTCCCTCGATTCGCTTAATTCTAGAATCGTCCAAATCTTTCTACGCAGCAACTCAGAGACAACGAGCAGCAACGGCGCTGATGAATGCCGTAAACGCTCTTTCTCAGAGCAGTTTAGACTTAGAAGATACCCTAAAAAGGGTGATGGATCAGGCCCAAGAACTCATGAACGCCGATCGCAGCACCCTGTGGCTGATCGACGAAGAGAAAGACGAACTGTGGACGAAAATCCCGATGGCGGGCAACTTGAAAGAAATTCGCATACCCAGAACCGCCGGTTTTGCAGGCATCGTCGCCCAATCTAGCGAACCGCTGCTGATTCCCTTTGACGTGTACGACGACCCCCGCGCAGCCACTTCCAAAGAAGTAGATCAAAAGTCGGGCTACCGCACTTGCAGTATGCTTTGTATGCCAGTCTTTAACTCGGACAAAAAATTGATTGGCGTCACCCAATTAGTTAATAAAAAACGACAAGGAGAATTCCCCCCCTACAACCCCCAAGATTGGCCTCACGCCCCCGAACAGTGGAAAGCGAGTTTCAATCGCAATGACATGGAATTTATGAAGGCGTTTAACATCCAAGCAGGAGTCGCGCTGCAAAACGCCAAACTGTTTGCCGAAGTCAAACAGCAAGAACAAAGACAAAAAGATATGCTCCACGCCTTGACTAACGGTGTGATTTCTACAGATAAAAAAGGCAATATAGTAGCGACAAATCCCAGTGCCAAAAAATTACTGGGTGTCAGCGATGCTGAATTAGCCGAAGGTCAATCTTTGCGCGAGTTAATTAAGTTAGAAAAAGGTGATTTTGCCAAGTGGTTTGATGCGTCTTTGTCTCCAGAAGACGATAACGACCGCCAGCAGTATTACCCAGATCAAGTTTTGCTTTCCTTTGAAGGAGAATCGCAGAGTATCAATCTCTCGATTAATTCAATGACTGACGCTACCGACCCCAACAAGGTCAACGGTGCGTTAGTTGTCATGGAAGATATTAGCAGTGCCAAGCAAGTCAAAAACTTGATGTACCGTTACATGACTCCAGAAGTAGCCGAAGCTTTGTTAGCTTCAGGGGATACTGGATTGGGCGGTAAGCGCAAAAACGTTTCGGTGCTGTTCTCAGATATTCGCAGCTATACCACACTTACGGAAAAATTGCAAGCCGAAGAAGTGGTAGTGATGCTGAATAAATATTTTGAAGTGATGGTAGATGTCGTATTCGAGTACGGAGGGACTCTCGACAAATACATCGGCGACGCTCTGATGGCAGTTTTTGGCTCTCCAGCGCCCCTAGAGGATCATGCTTGGTGCGCCATGCAAACGGCGGTGAAAATGCGGGAAAAACTGGCTGAGTTTAATCGAGAGCGTATGGCACATGGCGAACTGCCGATCGGCATCGGTATGGGCGTACATTCCGATGAAGTTGTTAGCGGCAACATCGGTAGTAGCAAACGCATGGAATTGACTTCGATCGGAGACGGCGTAAACCTCGCCTCTCGCTTAGAAGGCGCCAGCAAGCAGTACGGCACCGACTTGATCATCAGCGACAATACTTACAGAGAATACAAAGATAGACTCTACGTGCGGGAACTCGATTTTATTACTGTCAAAGGCAAAAGCGAACCCGTAATCGTTTACGAACTCGTCGGCATCCGCGAGGGATACTCCCCAGTGGGCAAGTCACTAACCGAAACACAGCAACAAGTTATAGAACATTACACCAAGGGGCGCGAACATTACAAAACTCCAGTCCACCAAAGACTCTCTGAGAGTGAGGTGAAAAATATCTTAGATAATGTCGCCGAAATGCCGGAGGCAGAGATTAAGAACCTCTCCAATTACAAGTTAGAGCAACAGTTGGAACACGAACTCAAGAACCTGTTACATCAACTGAAAAAGCTGTCAGAGTACGACCCGAAAAACCTGTCCGAAGCAGACAAACTCATCGTACTGTTGCAGCCAGAAATCCAACTGCTGAAATTGGAAGGCATCAAAAACCTCTCCGAAGACGAAGCCAAAATGCTGCTGCAAGCAAAAATCAAGCCCTTATCAGCAGATGATATTAAATACTTGCAAGAAGGCGATGTCAAAAAGCTGTTGGAAGCAGACATCTTAGAACCATCAAATCCTCAAATCAAACGGCTGAAACCAGCAGAGATCAGGCAGCTATTGCAGGCGAAAATTAAAAGTCGGGCCTGCGAGACAGTTGCAGAAATGTTAGATGAGGAATTTGAAAACCTGGGACTCGATCGGGTGAAAAAACTGCTGAGCGAGTTTAAGAAAGCTTTAGAACCAAAAGCCAAGCAAGCCTTTAAAGACGCTGCAGGCGAATTTGAGGTCGTTCTGAAAGTTGACCCGAAAAACAAGGCAGCTAAATTGCACGTCGATCGCTGTATGTTATTTCAGCATAGTTTTTCAGACGTACTCAACTGGGATGGTGTGTGGAATCTCACAGAAAAATAGCAGTAGCCCACAGCAAATCCTCGCGGTGGCGTCAGGGTTCGGGGCGGGGGCGATCGCGATCGGGGGTGCGCCTCCCATCCCACCAGCAATTAACCTGAATATCCTATTGAGGTAATTGTAAATAAGCTCCAACAGGTATTATGGTTATATAACCGGATTTGAATTTGCAAGCGAGATGCCGGGGTTTCGCCCTACGTGTTTCGTTCGCACTACCTACCGCAACAAACTTAGCACTTCTATTATTTGAAGCGCTTAAAAATAGTTAGGACTGGCGGCAGCGTTACCCGGTTTCTGAGAAAAATCTTGGAGAAAGCCGACGAAACATCCGCTCAAAAACCGGGTTTCTCACCCCGCCCGCGTAAGTCTTAATAGCGTTACCGGCTCCTAAAAAGAGCTTCGTTCGCAGATAGTCAATGTTCTAGTCTTAGATATAGAAAACCACTAGCGTCAGTTATGAATAATTGGAATTCGCAATCGGGAGATGTTGAGTGGGTAGATCAGGTTTACCAACTATTGCTGGAGATTGCTCGCAGCTCCCTGTCAGATATCCCCAGAATCCCGGAAAACATCACTGTTAAGGCTATCCCTCTGATCCAGAAGGTACAAAGCATTCAGCAAAGACCTGACGGGCAAGTGTTCAAATCTGGTTCCTTTTCAGTAAACGATCACGAATGGGTCGATCGAGTCTGCCAACTATTGGTAGAACTAACCAGCGCGTCTTTGTCCGAACAGCCCAAAATGCCGGAAAACCTTGCAGGCAGATCTTTAGCCCTGGCAGATCGAGCACAAAAAATTAAAGAAGATATCGAAGAAAATGCAGCCCAAACCCCAGCAGATGAAGATGACAATTCCGTACAGTCTCCAGACGCGCTGCTTTCCCTTTTGCACCACAGTTTGAAAACTCAGCGCGCCAAAAGCTACAACCCCGATGCCCCCGAATGGCAGCAAGTCTTGAGCCTGCTCGACGTAGTGCAGTCAATTTACAAGCAAATCCAAAATTAAATTCAAGCTTCACTCAGGGGCATCTTTATTGTGCGAGATCGATCGCTCTTAAAGACAGGTGCTCTTTGACATAAAATTTTTTTTGCCGTAGCCCGAACATTTCCGATTATTGCACTTTTGTCAACTACACTAGGTTTAATCGGTTCTAGGGCAAGAGAACATGAGCGGACAAAACATCGGCGATTTGTCAAAAGAAATATTAGCCGATCGCTATCAGTGCGATCGGCGGCTCGGCAAGCAAGCAGGAAGGCAAACTTTACTCGCCCGCGACTTAAAAACCCAACAGCAAGTAGTAGTCAAACTCCTCTCATTCAGCAGCGACTTTAACTGGGAAGACTTAAAACTGTTCCAGCGAGAAGTCGAAACCTTAAAATCCCTATCCCATCCGGCAATTCCCCGATATCTCGACTCCTTTGAAATCGACACGCCCAAGCGCAAAGGATTCGCCCTAGTTCAGACTTACATCGAAGCCAAATCCCTACAAGAATATCTCTCAGACGGCCGCACCTTCAGCGAAAGAGAAGTCAAACAATTAGCAACAGCATTATTAGACATCCTCGCCTACCTGCACCAGCGACAGCCCCCCGTCATTCACCGCGACATTAAACCCAGCAATATTTTACTCAAAAATCGATCGGGAAACAGCGTCGGCGAAGTCTACCTAGTCGATTTCGGTGCAGTTCAAACCCTAGCAACTCAACAAGGGAAAACAGTCACCGTTGTCGGAACCTACGGCTATATGCCGCCCGAACAATTTGGAGGCAGAGCAGTTCCCGCTTCCGACTTGTACAGCTTGGGAGCAACATTAATCGCCTTAATTACCAAGCAGCATCCTGCCGACTTGCCACAGCAAGATTTACAGATCGAGTTCGAGCAATTGACCAAACTCAGTCCCGGTTTTACCAATTGGCTGAAGTGGATGACGCATCCGACTTTAGAATGCCGTCCCGCCTCAGTCCAAATAGCAAAAGAAGTTCTAGAAAAACCACAGGAAATAAATAAATATTCCCAGACATTGAGACTGGGAAAAACGCTAGATACCTCTAGGTTGTTCAAGAATGCGATCGGGCGCAGCACTTGGATGGGAACTCTAGGCGTAGGATCTTGTGCAGCAATTTACGGAACCTTTATTTTTCCGGTAGTGGCGACAATTTTAGGAGGATTTATCGGTCTTTTTCTCGGCTTGCTGCTGGGGTTGGGGAACGGAATAATCGTAGGAATTGTGACGCGCTTGTGGTTTTTTCCCCTAACTAATCCCAAACTTCACCGACAGGTTTTAACTGCAATTAGTATTGTACTCTGTACCTCGATAAGCATCGTCTACTTTCGGATAATGGGTTGGAATAAGCTAAACGATTTGAGTTTTGAGATTATTTTCGTGCTAGCACCGTCGCTAATTGCAGGACTGTCAATGGGGGCAAGTAGCAAGTCTATTGCCCGGTGGTATCAAAAAGAAAGTGGACTGTAATCTAAAATTTACAGTTCTGGACTCACTCCGAGCAAATAAACCGGGTTTTTACGAAAAGACGCATTACAACCGTTAGACTCGCTAAACAACCCGGTTTCTGAACCCCGACGCTCCCCTCAAACTCAAATTCATGTAAAAAAATATGACTAGCAAAATATTAGCAGAACGCTACGAAGTGCAGCGGCAACTAGGAAAACAAACTGGTCGCCAAACGCTGCTAGCTCGTGACTTACAAACTCAAGAATTAGTTGTCATCAAACAACTATTCCTCGGCCGCGATTTTGAATGGCAAGACCTCAAGCTATTTGAACGGGAAGCGGAAACTTTAAAAGCACTTTCTCACCCAGCAATTCCGCGCTACCTCGATTACCTGGAAATTGACGAACTAAACAGTAAAAGCTTTGCGCTGGTACAGACTTATGTAGAAGGAAAAACTTTGCAAGAGCATTTGCGATCGGGGCGTACTTTTAGCGAAAGCGAGGTAAAACAATTAGCTAAATCGCTGTTAGCAATTTTGAATTATTTGCACAAGCAAAATCCGCCTGTTATTCACCGTGACATTAAACCCAGTAATATTTTACTGCACAGCAGATCAGGTAACTCGGTCGGACAAGTTTATTTAGTTGATTTCGGTTCTGTGCAGAACCAAACTGCAAAATTTGGCGGCACAATTACAGTAGTGGGAACTTACGGGTATATGGCACCCGAACAATTTGGCGGACGCTCGGTTCCGGCTTCTGACCTCTACGGTTTAGGTGCAACTTTAATTTATTTGGTAACGGGTTTGCATCCCACCGAACTGTCGCAGCAGGATTTGAAAATTCAATTTGCCGATCGGGTACCGCAGGTCAATCCTAATTTAATAGATTGGCTGGAGTGGATGACAGAACCAAGTTTGTCCAAACGGTTATCTTCGGCTAGGGAAGCATGGCGAGGGCTTAAAAATCCCCACCTTATCAACAAAAGTCCTATGGTGGTGCAGCAGCCACAAGGCAGCGATATTAAACTTACAAAAAATTCGGAGTTTATAGAAATTGTAATTCCGGCAAAAGGCATCGGTTTTGGTTTAATTGCCACGCTTTCGGCTGTGGTATCTGCGAGTCCTGTCTCATTTATAGCAAGGGATATGTTGAGCGATGCGTTAAAGATAAATCCCCAATTTTTTATAATAATATCAGGAAGTTTGTTATGTATGGCAGGACTAAAGTTGATATTTGCACTATTTCGAGAAAGGCGCCTCAGAATCGATCGCCAGCAAATCTCCTGTAGCAGCCATCTACTGGGGTTGAGATGGAATCATGCCAAGCCATCTCCCAGAAACGAGATTTGCCACTTGGAAATTCAACAACGTGAATATAGAAACAGCGGTATTGGTGTAAAAGTTATAAAAGTTATGATTTTTGCTTTTTCAATCCCTAGAGAGTTATATCAAGCGGCATCATTACTTATGCAGAAGGGCCACTCGGAAGTGAGATTAGGGAAAGTCTATCAGATGATAGTTCAAGCAGGCAACCACAAATATCAGTTAGGAGAGAAGGAGGGACTAAGTGAATCAGAAATCAAGTGGTTAGCAACAGAACTGAGCCAGTGGTTGGGTTTGAAAATTAAAATAATTTTGACAGACGGTAAACAGAATAAATGGTTCTGAAAATATCTCCCTCGCCCAAACAAACCATTCCCCTCTCAAACTGTGGGATCGGCGCCCCGCCCGTCCCCTCTCTCTTGTGTGGGATGGGCATCTCGCTTGTCCAGTGTATTATCCCAGCCGGCGACACACTCCCCCGCTTTCGGTCAATCTCATGCAGCATCGATCCCGATCGCCCGTAAAATGCTATCAAAGGGATTTGGCAAGTAGCACTCATCCCAATCATCTGTTAACTTGGAGATATTGTTGTGGACTTATCGCTAATTCCGGCACAGCCGAAACCAGGACTGCTCAACGTCCTCATCGAAATTACCGCCGGTAGCAAAAACAAGTACGAATTTGATAAAGACTTGCAAGCCTTTGCTCTCGATCGGGTGCTTTCTTCCTCAGTCCAATATCCGTGTGACTACGGCTTCATACCCAATACCTTAGCCGATGATGGCGACCCCCTCGACGGCATGGTGATGATGGATGAGCCCACATTTCCAGGGTGCATAATCGCAGCCCGTCCGATCGGAATGCTGGAAATGATCGACGGAGGCGACAGGGACGAAAAACTTTTGTGCGTTCCCGACAAAGACCCCCGCTATGCTCACTATAAGTCCCTCAAAGACGTAGCCCCCCACCGCTTGGACGAAATAGCCGAATTTTTTAGAACCTACAAAAATTTGGAGAAAAAAGTCACGGAAATTCTGGGTTGGCAAGATGTCGATCAAGTAATGCCCTTAGTGGAAAAGTGCATCGCAGCCGATCGCAAATAAGCCCCTAGCCCACACTCCTCGACTGCAACCCGACTAAAAACTCAGGGGGCAGAACTTAAGGCGATGCTGCACGTGAGGCGATGCAGTCGAGGAACAGATGGGTAGAATGTCAAATCAGTCGTGAATGCCGACTCACCGGAACAGCATTCCTGAAAACCCCGCCCCGGCCCCAATCTTGAAAAAAATACTACTCATAGAGTAAGATGAAGCGCAAATTCTACCTCTGGAGAATGAGTTATACGGCGGAGGAAGTTTTACCCGAACACTCTTATTCGGCGCTATCTTAATCTCAGAACACATAACACGGCGGGCAGCCCGCATGATGCAAAAAATAATCTCTTAAGCGTGACGTCTCCTACACGAATCGGTAAGGTTGAGAATTCTAACAGCCCAAGTATTAGGCACTCGAATAGTTTCCCGATCAAGGGCTTTATTATAGTACAGATTGCTAAAAACTAAAAAGTAAAAACTAAGATTTCAACTCCCAAGTTCCTGCCGCCAAAACTAAAAAAAATGCCAGATTCCGCACCCTCTCTACCCAATCCACAGCCTTCCGATCACAAACCCACTATGGAAAATAGTCCTTTGACCGAGTTTGTCGTTCAGTTTTGGGGCGTGCGGGGCAGCATCGCCACCCCCGGCACCAAAACACTGCGCTACGGAGGCAACACCTCCTGTGTAGAAATGCGCTTGGGCAAAAAACGCCTGATTTTTGACGGCGGTACGGGCCTGCGAGTTCTGGGCCTAAACTTGCTGCGGCAAATGCCGGTGGAAGCCCATATGTTTTTCAGCCACACTCACTGGGATCACATTCAAGGGTTTCCGTTCTTTACTCCCGCCTTTATCCCAGGGAACTGCTTTCACATTTACGGTGCGATCGCCCCCAACGGCACTACCATCAAACACCGTCTTGCTGACCAAATGGTGCACCCCAATTTTCCCGTCCCCATCCAAGTCATGCAGTCCGACCTCAAATTCAACGATTTGACCCCTGGGGATATTATCGAACTCGACGATGTGAAAATAGAAACGGCACTGCTGAACCATCCTAATACGGCGATCGGATATCGAGTCACCTGGGAGGGACACACAGCCGTCTACTGCACCGATACAGAACATTTTCCCGATCGCCTCGACGACAACGTGTTACACCTAGCTCGCAACGCCGACGTGCTGATTTACGACGCCAACTACACCAACGAAGAGTATTACGACTTCAAAACCCCAAAAGTCGGCTGGGGACACTCGACTTGGCAAGCAGGAGTAGAAATAGCGAAAGCTGCGGGAGTCAAAAAAATCGTGATGTTTCACCACGATCCGGGCCACGACGACAATTTTCTTGATCGTACAGAAGCAGAGGTGCAGGCAGCGTTCGCCAATAGCTGCTTAGCCCGCGAAGGCATGAGCATACCAGTAATTTAACCAAAAATAAATTCAGAATTATGAAACAGGAAAAACCCCGCAAACGTCGCAGAGTAGGCTTGCGGGGGCTTTACTCAACGTTGCTATTGTTGATAATTATCTGCTGTACCTGCGGCGGATGGGTTGCTGCTCAGACTGCCTACTCTCGCACTCCCGCGCGACTTGCTCAGGTTTCTTCGATCGAGGATACTGGAACTGTCGATCGCATCCCCGAACGCTACCAACTCGGACAGCAACTATACCTAGAAAACTGCGCCACCTGTCACATCGCTTTACCGCCGCAAGTATTACCTACAGAAACTTGGCGCAGATTGCTGCAAGATTCCCAACACTACGGACAAACCATCAAACTGCTAGTAGACCCGCCCCGCCTGCTAGTCTGGAACTACCTGCAAACTTTTTCCCGTCCCCAAGCCAAAGACGAAGAAATCGCCTACCGAGTCGCCAGTTCTCGTTATTTCAAAGCACTGCACCCCAAAGTCAAGCTGTCGCAACCCGCAAATATCAGCAGTTGCGTTACTTGTCATCCCGGTGCATCTCAATACAATTTCCGCAAGCTTACCGCCGAGTGGGAAAACTCTCCCTAGCGAACACAGGACTTACCCACAAACTATTAACTAGGGGAGTTATGCGGGCTGATTGGGTCGTGGGTTTATCCGTCGAAAGCGGATGAGGAGGTTTTTTGATTAGTTAGCTGACTTAGCCTTCATCTTCCATCACAGTTCCCTTGAAATTTGGGTAAGGGTTCAAGTCGAATTCCTGTCCGTGTAATTGAAAAAGCTTTTCCTTGATTTCTTTGTGTTCTTCTTTTGCTTTTCGGCGCCCATATACCTGCTTATTTTGTTCAATTTGCTCAATCAAAAACACTATTGCCTCTTTATTAAAGAATTCAAGGTAAGGAGATATGGCTTCCTGAAATCGAGAGTTTGCCTCATCAAATCCTGTGCTAGCACAGTAATAACTAGATAGTATGCGACAAAATAAATGTTGCCACTCTTCTGTATCAGGTGTCTTAAGCAAAAAATTTAATTCTCCCTCCGTAAAATTGAAGTTAATATCGTTTTCTATCAAAGATAAGATGTCTTGATAGTGTACATCTAAATTATTCTTCACAAACCATCCAAAGATTTTGCTTGTGTTAGTAGTTTTAACATTATGCTGTATTTTAAGTATCGCCTCTACATTAAGAAGATAATAAATTTTATGATTTTGTGACAAATAAATTACTAAAGAATCCAAAGTGCGCGGACTCGATGAAACATTACTATAATAGTCTTTCTCTCCTTTTATTTGGTTGAGAATACTTTCGGGGTGCCGATTTCCGATTACCTCAAGTGTTCGCAAATTGATAACTCTGTTTTTTCTGCACTTTTCGTTGTCCAGCTTAAATACCAACTTCCACAAACTTCTATAAATAGAAAGTTCAACTTCAGGTTTAAGTTTACTTAAATATCGACTTTCTAGATATTTTTTTACTTTTTGTGTAGTCTTAAGTGCTGGCGCTGCTTCCGCAATATCCTCTAAAAGTTCGTCAATTATTTTTTTCGTGTAGAAAGGCGGCTTTATAAGCAAATCCTCCAGAGTATTTCTAATCAGCGCCCTCACAGTTTCTTTGTTAGGTGTATGTAATTGTCTATCTGAGTCTAATATAGGGTGAGCGGATAGATGGCGTTGCTTTTGAAGATATAGCAGATTTTCATATTCTGAGTTATCCAACAGATTTGTCTTTGCATGGGTATCCTCAATCAGTTTAACTTCCCAAGAGGATGATTTGGGATTATCCTTTTGTAATTTTGTAAGGTCATTAAGAATTGATTTGGCATCTTTGTCTTGATATAAATCAATAAGATATTCAAGTTTATAAACTATGTCACAAACAGCGACAGACCAAAGCATTACCACTGCGGAACGATAGTTGCCATTGTGGTACGAAGATAGAACTTCTTGAAAATAATCTTTTGTCTTGCCGGAATGTATTTTTTCGGAAAGATTTTCTAAAGAGAATTCTAACATTACAAATAATTTCCTCAATTATAGCTTTCTGGTGAAACAGCTAAGAGCATTTCACATTTTCTTCTTGCGCTTCTTCTTGTTCTAATAAGCTCATTAATTTCTGAGCAGCATCACCATAATCATAAGGCGACCAAACACGATAACCCGCGCCATTATCCAATGGCTTTCGCGAATTCAGCCATTAAGAACTGCATTGTTTGAAACTTCTCAGCAGGGGATAACTGCCGAAGTCGGTCTAATAATTCAATATTTTAAATAAAACGCCATTGAATTCATTTCTCCATTTTACCACGACTTTGAAATTTAAACCACTCCCAAAAATCTTGGTTTTAACTCTTTATCTGCGTCCATCTGCGTTTGTCTGATCCCATCTGCGGTTAAAGCTCAAAAAAAACTAAAACTAAACAGGCAAAAACAGTTCTGAAAAACTAATTTCAATCTCAGGAAAAGCTAGCATTCTAATCACAGCATTATCTGCAACAACTATCTCAGATTGATAGCCTCCCGGTGCAGGATTCCGGTAAATATATGCCTCGCGCGCAGCTACATCTAAAATCCAATATTCAGGGATATTTGCTCTAGCATAAATCGGTGCCTTTTCCCGGCGGTCAATTTGTAAGGTCGAGTAGGAAACTTCAATTAACAGCAAGATTTCGCTAGGATTTGGGTGATGGTCGCGATAATCTCCCGGATCGATACAAACAACTGCTATATCTGGTTCCGGTTCCGAAGTTGCTAAAGTAATTGGCAACTGCACGCGAATTGCTGCTAAATCTCTTAGCAGGTGTTGTAGATATCGATCGCTGCGTTGGGTTGTAGCAGCATGGGGTGGAGTTTGTGCGCTCATTTCAACAATTCTCCCCTCTAGCAATTCAATCTTATCACCTTCAGTGAGAATGCCAGCTTCAATCATGCGGTGATATTCTTCGACTGTCCAAGTTCTTTCTTTTGTTGCTGTCATAATCTTTGCCTGCAAAAGCTTACTTCATATTATAGTAATTGCCGATTCAATCAAAAAACACTGATTTGTCCGGTGCTGGTCGAGATCCCTTTTGAAAGCGTTCCCAAGACTGTTTTAATTGAGCAGGATCTGGATATTCGCGATCGTAAACCACCAGGACATTCGTCAAATTCCGTCCCGGCGGCCATAAAATCTGCCCTTGATGAGCCAAACCTACGGAAGCACCACCGTCCAAATTCATCGCTTCAAAACAGCCGTAGCACGGGCGAGGGCGGGACGCATCGCTTGCATAACCTTAGCTTCTGCTTCCAAAGACAAACTATCAAAAAAAGTTACCAGAAATAACTTCTCTCTCGAAGCCGGAAAGCCGATCGCCGTTCTCGAACCCACGCCCACAACATGAGAATCTTTAAAACCTTCCGATAAAGGAGACAGCCAAACTTTCCCCTCTTTAACCAATCTCGGCCCGCAAGTCAAAGAAAACCAATATTGACTCCAATCCAGCTTACGCTTACTGGGCCTCGCACCTTACAAATAACCTCTCGCTTTACCCTCATCAATAACTCTGACGGCTAACGGTGAAGTTTTGCGACTGCCGATAACGTCTGTTGCCAAACCGACCAAACTCGCTAGTCAGTTCCAACTGAGATGTTGCACCATTGTCAATAAGCCTTTGATGAACGGGCTCTGGGACCCGTTCCACAAGAGGAAAATCTACTCTTTGTGGAACAGGCATCTTGCCTTTTCTTGAGAATGGTGCAAGATGTGAGTTCCAACCGAGTGGTTAGCGGCAGCTTGATCGGCATAGAAGTAAAAAATCTGTGCTTTTAACTACTTTTTGACCAATTGTTATGATATCTTAACTTTACCGGAGGCTAGTTCAGACAATTTAAGAAGCCTGGTTATCAAGTAACCTGATTTATGATTGACCCTAAAAAAATTCAACTGAAATGGGAAAGTTATTGGTTTAAAACCTTTGGAAGATGGCGATCGTGTCCATTGAGCTGCCCCATAGACAGACCTCATCCTCGGCATATTTTTTGGAGTTGGATTGGTAGTTTTTTGGCAATTACTGCAACGTCCTATCTTGCTATAAAAACTAATTCTCCTTTACTAATGGCTCCGTTTGGCGCTACAAGCGTTCTGATATTTGGTGTCCCTGACAGCCCCTTGGCTCAACCCCGGAATGTCATTGGGGGGAATTTCTTAGCTGCTCTCACCAGTTTAATCATTCTGCATTTTGTCGGTTCTTCTCCCTGGGCGATGGGAATGGCTGTTTCTAGTGCGATCGGAATTATGCAGATTACCAGAACTCTACATCCCCCTTCGGGAGCAGTTGCCTTAGTCGTCATGATGACCCAACCAGACTGGAAATTTTTGCTAACACCTGCTTTTGAGGGATCAATAATCTTGGTCTTGTGCGCCGTCATCTTTAATAATTTAGCGGCAGAAAGGACGTATCCCAACCACTGGTTATAGCATTGTCTCTAATTTTCTCATCCTCCCGAGGGTGCACTACCCAAAATCGGGATGCTCCCTCGATTCCTTCTTCCTTTTTCGTTCTTTCTGCCATCCGTTAGATCCCGATTCACTGCGCGTTGCCGAACTTCCTGCTGCTAGATCAATCAAAAAACACTGATTTGTCCGGCGTTGGTCGAGAGCCCTTTTGAAAGCGTTCCCAAGACTGTTTTAACTGAGCCGGCGCCGGATATTCTTTATCGTAAACCACCAGTACATTCGTCAAATTCCGTCCCGGCGGCAATAAAATCTGCCCCTGATGAGCCAAACCCACCGAAGCGCCCCCGTCCAAATTCATCGCTTCAAAACAGCCGATCGCCTGCATAACTTTAGCTTCTGCTTCCAAAGACAAACTATCAAGAAAAGTCACCAAAAATAACTTATCTCTCGAAGCCGGAAAGCCGATCGCCGTTCTCGAACCCACGCCCAAAACACCAGCATCTTTAAAACCTTCCGATAAAGGAGACAGCCAAACCTTCCCCCCTTTAACCAATCTCGGCCCGCAAGTCAATCGATTTTAGATTTTAGATTTTAGATTTTAGATTGACTTGCGCGAGATAAATGCTCTTTCTTGAGGATTTTCGATTTTCGATTAAAGAATTGATTCCACGGATAAATCACGTGGCGGGTACCACCTTTGAAATTCTTGGTCAGAGAAAACCAATATTGACTCCAATCCGGCTTACCTTCAGTTCTAGCCGTCACCATTTCCAATTGATTTCCCGCTTTAATTCCCAAAGTCGTGCCGTAATTTTCCCATCTGCTGTATTTCATAAACTTACCCGCTGCCACCATATTTCCCAGCACAGATTTCTGCTCATCTTTACCAAAAAAAGTCCCGTTAGCAACAACAGCAGCCCGGTAACGCGACACCATATTTTCAAAAGGCTCGTCGCCCCGCGTTACTTTAGAAGTATTTGCAAAAGCTGCATAATTAGCTAACCCAATTGTGAGATAAATTTCCGGGTCTGCGAGGTCAATAGTTGTGAGATAAAAACTTGCGCCAGCTACATTTTGGCTGCTGACTTGTACGGGTTTTGCTTGCTTAGCAGAACGTTTGATAATTTGAGGTTGAGACGGTTGCGTGACCGGAGAATTTTCGGGCGATTTTACAATAGGATTACTCGGCAGAGGTTGATTGGTTTTTGCCGATTTTACAATGGGATTGGTAGGGAGAGGTTGAGGAGTTTGATTTGATTGTATACTTGATAAAAAAGCGAGTGACTTTTGCCACAGTTGAGCCGCCAGAGTCAAGAAAGTATCTCGGTTTTTGGCGATCGCAAAATAGTCAGCCGCAGCCCGCGCCAAAGCGATGCCCGTTAAAAATAAAAAAGTTCGCCGGAGCATCGGGCGACAAGCTTTAGACTGTTTGCGTTTAAACATACAAAAATCTCAGCTAGGATAGGGAACAGTTTCCTATGGCTGTGACTACAATGGGCGCGCGAATTCGGAAACTACCAGTAGCAAGGTGCTCCATCGCGCACCTCACCACTAATTCACAACTCAAAACTATTTGCCTAGCCCGTATTCCGCATCCCCGCAGCAATTCCATTAATCGTCAGCAGAGCTCCCCGCAACAATTCACCCTTGCTGTAACGCGAGTGAATCACCCCCGGAACCCCGCCACTACCATGCTGCCGCAAGCGTTTCAGCAGCGAAACCTGCAACAAACCCAAAGGCACAATCGTCGCATTTCGCAACTGCACCGATCGCTGCAGCGATGGATCTTCGTCCAACAAACGTTGGTGTCCGGTAATCGTTAAAACCAAATCGCGAATCAAGTGAAATTCGGCAGCAATTTGATCAAATAAAGCCTTAAAACGCTCCTTGTCAGCAGGCAAAGCTAACTCCTGCACGTAGTGTTCTGCAATCTGCAAATCCACCTTAGATAAAGTCATTTCAACTTTAGAAATTACCATTCTAAAAAATGGCCATTTCAAGTAGAAATACTGCAAAAGCTTCATGTGTTCTTCCGGTTCCTCCAGCAAAAACTCTTGCAAAGCTGTGCCGACACCGTACCAAGAAGGCAGCAAAAAGCGGCTTTGAGTCCAGCTAAACACCCACGGAATTGCTCGCAAACCGCTGATGTCTTTTTTGCCCCCGCGCCGGGCCGGACGAGAACTAATTTGCAACTGGCTGATTTCTTGAATCGGGGTAACTTGGTGAAAGAAATCAACTAAATCCGGCTGTTCGTAGATTAAATGGCGGTAGTGCGATCGCGATCTCGCCGACAACTCCTCCATAATCTCATTCCAAGGGTCGATGCCATCAAAACCAGTGTGCAGCAAACTAGCTTGAATTACCGCCGCCGCCACTGTTTCCAAATTGTAAAGCGCCAACTCCGGCAAAGAATATTTAGAAGCCAAAACCTCGCCTTGTTCAGTAATCTTAATTCGCCCACTAATACTCTTTCCAGGCTGAGCCAAAATTGCCTTGTAAGCAGGCCCGCCGCCGCGCCCTACTGAACCGCCTCGGCCGTGAAAAATCCGCAACTCTACACCGTGTTTTTCTGCCACCATTTGCAAAGCCTTTTGAGCTTTGTGTATTTCCCAATTGCTGCTGAGGAAACCAGAATCTTTATTGCTGTCAGAATATCCCAGCATCACCTCTTGCAATTTGAGGATTTCGATTGGGCATTTGAGATCTTCTGCGTTTTTTACCGCTAGTTCCTGCGCGTATCCTCCTGCTAGCAAGGCGCGATAAAGGGGTAAATCAAATATTTGCTGCATAACTTCCGGCGCTTTTTTCAAATCTTCCACTGTTTCAAACAGAGGAACTACTTGAATACTGCTAATTCCTGTCGCTGGATCGTAAAGTCCTGCTTCTTTTGCTAACAGCAAAACTGCTAGTAAATCGCTGACATCGTGGCTCATGCTAATGACATAAGTTTCGCAAATTTCCGGGCCAAACTCCTGCTGCATTTGCCGCAATATTCGGAAGGTATTAATAGTCTCGCAAGTTTTGGGAGAAAAAGGCAATTCTGCTGGAATTAAAGGGCGACGAGTTTGCAGTTCCGTTGCGAGCCAAATAATTCGATCGCATTCCGACATTTGATTGTACGGCTTGGGCAAAATTTGCAAGTATTCAGCAATTTCGCTCAAAGCGTCGGAGTGTACTGTTGACTCTTGGCGGATATCAAGGTAAGCCAAATTAAATCCGTAAATTTCTACTTGGCACAGCAGATTTTCCAAGTCCCGACAGCTCAAACCTGTTTCCACTAAATTGCGCTCGATGAGCTGCAACTCGGTCAAAAACTCAGTACCCGATCGATAAAGGCCGGTCATTCCGGGATTTTCCGACAAAGCTTCGCGTTCCCGCTGCAACTCGTCACCTTTGTAGAGGCGCCAATTACGATCGCGCGTATTTTCCAGTCGCTGCTGCACGTAGGCCAGCTTCAACCGATAAGGTTCTTGGCGGTAGCGGATTGCCCATTGCTCGTAAACATCCGGAAATTCCGATTTGTCGCGATCGAGAGATTCGAGCAATTCCGGCAGCACGTCACTCCAGTGCAGCGACAAACTCAAAAGTTCGTTCAGCCGCTTCACGGCGTTGATGTACTTACACAGCACCAAATGGCGCTGATAGCAAGCGGTTTGCCAAGTAACTTTCGGAGTCACAGAAGGATTGCCGTCCCTGTCCGAACCCACCCAAGAACCGAACTTGCAAAAATTGTAACTAGGCGGTTTCAGATAAGGGTAAGAAGCGTGCAGAGCTTGCTTTAAGCGGTGGTAGAGTTCGGGAATCGCATCAAACAGCACTTCATCGAAGTAGTGGAGAGTGTACTCCACCTCGTCAAGCACAGTCGGCTTGAACTGGTGCAGTTCGTCAGTGCGCCACCATAGGCGAATTTCTTCCATCAGTTGCTCTTGGAGAGCGGCTGCTTCCCAGCAAGACACCGGGTAGGGGCTTTGAGAGTCGGCCCCAAGTACCTGAAATTTCTCGTCAACTTGGTCTAGCTGTTGGAGAATCTTCGCCATTCGTCGCTGTTTGGTGCGGATCGTGTGGCGAACAATTTCCGTCGGGTGAGCGGTGAATACCAAGCGGATGTCTAACTGATCGATCAAGCGTTGGATTTGCTGGCTGGGCACGTTCAAGCGCAGCAGCATCGGGAACAGTTGGTGAAAAGTGCCGGCATCACGAGTGATCATCTCGTTGCTGTCTGCCTTGCTCAAAGCCATTTGGGCTGGGACTGGGCCTTCCCGGTGGCGTGGGCGATCGGGGGCATCAGTTGCTTGTCCTGGCAGCTTAGAAAACATCCGCCCACCAGCATCGTTGCTGCTAGCGTAAGCTAGCTGTTGGTCTCGCTGTTCGTAGTGCTGTTCGACAATGTTGATCAACTGAAAATACAGTGCAAAAGCCCTAGCGGCGCGGATGGCGGCGTTGAGGTCGAGCTTTTCGATTAGCTGTACGACATTCGACTCGCGAAAGTGAGTGGCCTGTCCCTCGGCGGAATTGACCGATCGCATTTGTTGGAGCAAATCCACCAATTCCTGCCCGCACTCCTGTCGCAGCACCGATTCCCACAAGTCCTCTACAACTTTGAGGCGATTTCGCAGAAACAGGTCTGATTTTGAGTAAGCGGGAGAATGGGAAATAGATGTTGTATCAATAGCCTGTTCTGAAGACTGGAGGACTGAACTCATCGGGCTGTTCCTCAATAGCTGCGGGTGTCAAGAAAATTGTATGGTTTAGTTTCGCCTAAAACACTTTTGTTTGCAGTCAAATTTGAGACAACTTATTGCAACGTAGAAAGTAGAAGGCACTTATGTACAAAGTATAAGGAAAGACCAATTCTCACAGCACGGATTGTACTTCTTGTCAAGCTTTCAGGTCAGTTAACTTGCAGTTTGAGATTTTAGACGATCGGCGTGAGACGAACGTCTTAGCGCGAGCGTCGAGTCGCGCTCAGTCGAACGATTTTAGATTTACTCCCAAGATGAATCTGGGAAGTTAAACTAGGGTCGAAAATTTTTATCTCTCCAAGACAGGAGTCGCGGGCTGGTATGCGTTGTTGGGCGGGGTCACAAAATTTAACTTCTAGCAGCATCCTTCCTTGGGCTTTCTAATCCTGTGATTGAGGAAAGTTGAGTACGGGAAGGCGCGAACCCCGAAAGACTTCTTCGCTTTCAACGCCGATCGACGCAACAAACTCAGCAGCAGCTTTAGCCGCCACCAACCCGCCCAGCATGGGTAAAGCGACCAAGCTCAACAAAATATCTGAGGGAACTGGCAACTTTGGACTCTCAGGTGTTTGAGTTTTGAGCAAGTCTTGGTTTTCCGACGGCATAAATTCCTCCTGTGTCAATCCATAATCCTCAGTTTACAAGCCAAATAATGATCTTGACCGCTGCTTTCTGACTAATAACTTCTGAGATCAAATCCGGTGACGAATAACTTGTGGCTTGGCTTAATTTGGACTTATCTGTGCCAAAATGTCGAGGTATTATCAAAAAAATATTCCCCAACGGCTCGAAGCCGAGGGGATACAAGGCAAGACTCTAAGTCCAGCATGGCTTAAACCAGACAAAACGGTTAGGCTCGGCAAATCCAATAATTGTCCGTAAAATCTGTAACTGTGCTATTTCTAGAAAACAAAACCAGCTTTGGCAAAATTTAGAGTTTCATGTTAAATGCGAACGGGAGCATATTGGCAGACAATCCATCAAGCGCCTCGCAGTGGGCGCAAGAAGCTTTAGGGCTTCCCGAAGTTCAAGTACAAGCGCGTTTGCGGGGAAATCATCTGCACATTTTGTGCGAAGCAGCGCAGTGTCCGTCTCAAGAATTGGTGACGGCGAGATTTACCAACGCCCTCGAACACACTGATTTAACGCGATTGCTGCCCGATCGACCTAAAATTTACCAGTTGTTTCTGTGCGGCCGCAAAATCGGTTCCCGACAAAATGACTGGACAGTCCGGCTCGATTGCAGCAGTCCCAAGCGACAGCAACAGCAACAGCCACAGCAACCGGAACCAAAAGTTGCCGAAGTGCCGCCGCCAGCGAGTTCCCCCGACGAACCGCCAGCAAGCCCTAAAAGAGGCGGATTTTTCGGCAAATTTAAGAATGACAACCAGAAACTCAAACAGACACCAAAACCGATAGAAACAGCAGCCCACCCGCCGCAAGTAAGGGAAGAACTGGATTTTGACGCCGAAAGTCTGCCCATCGCCTCCCGCATTCAATACCCAGAAGCTTTTGAAACTTCCCCCGTGACGATCGACACTTCGGCTGCTGCGATGCGGGAAGTTGTCGGTTCCGCCGTTCCCCCTCAGCAGAAAGCGAACCGTGGCGCGGTGGCTTTGATTCAATCCCCCGAAGCTGGCTCAGGCGAGGGCGATCCTGATGGAACATTGACGGTTTCGCCGGAAACTTTGGCGCGCCGGGGCTATCCAGATGCGATCGCCAGCTATCTCAGCGAAATCCTCGGCCCGATGGGAGTTTCGGTGAAAGTCAGCATTCGCGAAAAAGAACTCAAAAGCAGCGGAGAAACCCTGCCGGTCAATGGGCCGGAAAATATCAAGCCCAAGGAACGCCGACTGCTGGTGCTGTGCGAGTCAGCTTACAGCCCCGACCCCTCATTGCTGGCAGAACCCATCGCCGGCAGGCTACGGAAACTGCAACTAGAGGATTTCCGGGAAGCAGTGATAGCCAGCCAAGTCAGCGGCGAAGCGAAACCGGACTGGCTGCTGCGGGTGGATTTGACTTCGCCGGACAAAATTCTCAAGGAATGGGCCAGGTGGGGAGACGTACAGTCGATCGCCAAACTGCTAAATCAACACTTGGCAGCATCGAGAGTCGAAGTGCGGGCAACCCTCAAAGAAGCAACCCTCCACCTGTTTTGCAGCAAAACTGCCAAAAAAGGACAAAAGCCTAAACGGCAAGAATACCCAGACAAGCAGCAAACCACCGAGGCGATCGCCCCTTTGTTAGCATCATTTGCGCCCCAAGGCATCCGCGCAGCTACGATCTACGGCGTAGAACCAGCCAAGGACTCTCAGGCGGCGCCGGAGTCCCCGGTGTGGATAGACTGGGTGGACTTGCCTGCCGCCCACCACCCCGACTTGGCGGCAAACGCTAGAACGCTGGCGATCGATGGCGACCAATTGGCTTTGACTTTTTTATTGAACAGGTTGCTCAACCCCAATCTCAGGCGCAAGCTGGAAACAGGAGGGATTCGGGCTGTCGTGCTGCAAAAAGGCAACGTGCTGCACGTCATGACAGAAGCTCTGACTTGCCCTTCTCAGTCGAAGGTAGGCCCGCCGGTGGCGAAATTTTTGCGGCACTTACAAATTCCGGGAGTGGCAGGGGTGCGAGTCTACGGACGCCGCGCCGGCCAGAAACTGCCCCTGTGGCGCTACGCAATCGACCTCAGAACGGTTGTTGACGAGGAATCAGCGGCACCTGCACCGGTTCCCTCGCAAGTGGCTGTGTTGGAAAAGGAACCGGTGCCGGAGTTTGCGCCGGCAGAGGATGGGAGTTTTTCGGGTTTGGGCGACAATTTGGTGTTCGATGCTCCGGCGCCCAACTCCTGGCGGCCCCGCTTCAAAATCAGGCTCCCCGGATACAATCTGGGCGAGCAATTAGTTCAAGCTGCGGTGCAACCGCTTGTCGCTTCGGGTTTGTTTGTTCCCAATGATGGTTTATCAACGAATGCTGCTGCGCCGGGGGGCGTGAGAGCCGATCGCGCGGCGCGAATGGCTTTGATTTGGGCGATCGCCGGCTGTCTGCTGGCTTTCAATACCGATTGGCTCCTCGGTCAATTTCTGCAATCTGCGACGGTCAGTCAAGCTCCTAGCGCTTCCGAAGTTTGCAGCGGCCCAAATTGTCAAAATTCATCCCCCAAGGCTGTGGACGATGTTACAGCCGCACTTCCGAAGGCAACCCCGAAACCAGTTCCCCCTGCTGAGGAGGTGAATTTGCCTCAAACTCCGTTGCAGCCGTCGCCGGAAGCCAACCGGGAAGAAGCTTTTAATGGCTCTGGGTTTACGAAACCGGGCAATACTAGCGTTCCTGTAGCTGATGTTTCTGCTCCTCCGGTGTTCCCGACTTTGAGGAGCGAGCAGCTTGACGACCAAATAGCGCGCTATCAAGAGTATATCCACCTGCACAAAAAACCGCCGGACATTTTAATTGTCGGTAGTTCGAGGGCTCTGCGCGGTATCGACCCGGCGGTTTTGGAAACCGCTTTGGCAGCTTCGGGCTATCCGGGGCTGAGGGCTTACAATTTTGGGGTTAATGGAGCTACTCTCCAAGTTGTAGATTCGCTCATCCGCCGGATTTTGCCGCCACAACAACTGCCGAAATTGCTGGTGTTGGCTGACGGGGCGAGGGCTCTCAACAGCGGGCGGCCGGATTTGACTTTTAGTGCGATCGCTTCTTCGGAAGGTTACAGGCAATTGAGCCGGGGTAGTTTTCTGATCCGCACCAATCAATTAGAATCCGAAACATCGAAGGAAAGCGCCAACAATCCGGTGGCGACTGCGACTGAATTGGTGAACAATTTGGGAGAAGCTCAAGCTAATGTTCAGCAATTGGTGAGTCAAAAGTTGGTTGAGGGTTCTGCAACTTACAAAAAACGCGATCGACTTAAAGGGTTTTTGCGATCGATCGTTAATCCCTCATTAGCCCCTGTTGCCACCGACAGCCCCCAAACCGCAGCCCTGGGTGAACAAACAACTGAAAACGTTCAGCCCACTGCTGCGAGTAAACCAGTTAGCGAGTATCAACCAAATGGCTTTTTGCCGATCGATATACGCTTCAATCCCGAAACTTACTTTCAGAAGCACCCCAAAGTATCTGGTTATTACGACTCCGACTATCAAAATTTTAAATTGGTAGGCGAACAAGCTCTAGCACTCAAAAATCTGATCGAATTTACCAAGGTTCGCAACATCAATCTCGTGTTTGTAAATATGCCTCTGACTGAAGATTATTTAGACCCGGTGCGGACAGGTTACGAACAAGAATTCCGGCAATATATGCAAGAATTATCAGCTCAAAGCGGACTAATTTTCCTAGATAAGAGTTTATTGTGGCCCCAGGCGCGAGAATCTTTTTCCGACCCCAGCCACCTCAACCGTTACGGTGCTGTTGCAGTTTCTAAGCGTTTGGCTCAAGATCCCATGATTCCCTGGCCAGCGAAACAATAGTTTTGAATTTTGAGTTGTGAGTTATTTTAGAAGTTAAATGATGCGAACGTTGCGAGTGTGGCGTGACTATCTCAAAACTATTCTTTCCTGCGGCTGGATACTGAAAATGAAAAGATTGATATTTCCTGAAAATAGCAAAAATCAACAGATAAAAATTCCGAGAAAAAATCTGCCTTTGATATTTTTTATATTATCTTTAGCATTTTTCTGTTTCAGTTTGTATAAAGGTTTCTTCTTACCTGTAGCTTTATCATCTGGGCCGCCCAGCAACGAACAAAGTAGCGAACAGCAAAGTCTGGCACCATTTGAAGAGGTTGTCAAAGACGCGAAAAAGTTAGAGGGACTATTTACTCTTTACCGCAATCAAGCAACTGATAAAGTATATCTGGAAATTAAACCGCAACAACTCGACAAAAAGTTCCTGTGCTTTGTGACATTGGCATCGGGTTTGGGGGAAGCAGGCATTTTGAGCGGAATGCCGATCGGCGATTTCTTGTTTCAACTGCGGCGCGTCCAAAATAACGTGCAGTTTGTGATCCCAAATGTAAATTTTCGCACAAGTCCGGGCGACCCGCAAGCAGGTTCGGTAGCACGGGGATTTAGCGACTCGATTCTCTATTCTTTGCCTCTCAAAAGCATTGATCCGCAAAGACAAACTCTGCTGATCGATTTAGGGGATTTGCTGATGAGCGAAAAACGCGATTTACCAGGGGTAAAAGCGATTTTGCCGATGCTTTTGGGTTCTTCTTACTCGATCGATGCAGACAAGTCTTCTTTTAAAGATGTTAAAGCGTTTCCGCTGAATGTGGAGATTGCTTCTGTCTATGGTTTTTCTAGCGATAATGACAGTGAGCTTAACTATTTACCTTCGATTCCTGACAGTCGGGCTTTTAACCTCCGCATTCACTACAGTTTCTCGGAAGTGCCGCTAAATAACGGCTACCGGCCCAGACTTGCGGACGAGCGAGTGGGCTATTTTCTCACAGCATATAAGGACTTTTCTGACAAGAGCAGCCGGGAGCCTTTTGTGCGCTATATCAATCGCTGGCATTTGCAAAAGCAAATCCCGACAGCGCCGATGTCGCCGCCGGTACAGCCGATCGTCTTTTGGATTGAAAATAATGTGCCTACCGAATACCGAAACGCAATTCGTGAGGGCGTTTTGGCGTGGAACAAAGCTTTTGAAAAGGCAGGTTTTACTGAGACAATTCAGGTCAAACAAATGCCGGACAATGCTAAATGGGATCCGGCTGACGTTCGCTACAATACTATCCGCTGGTCGAGTTCTTTTGAGCCTCAGTTTGCCGGCATCGGGCCGTCTCGTACTAACCCGCTGACGGGGGAAATTTTGGATGCTGACATTCTGTTGGATGCTAATGTTGTCCGGGAAATAAAACAGGGTTATCGGTCTTTGGTGGAACAAAATAGATCGCTATCTAAGAGCTTTCAAGGGCGAAACGGTTCTAATACCAATCCCTGTCAGTTCGGGATGTATTCTCGCTATTTGAATGTGCTAGAAAATGGGGATTTAGGAAAAAGCAGCGGGGAAAATGATCGAGGTGGAATGGCTGATGATTTGCCGACTTTGGTAGAAAGATACCAAGAGCAAAAGCGATCCTCTTTATCGCGGTTGATGTCGAGTTCGGATATGTGTTTTGGGTTGGAATCGAGTCGCCAGTTTGCGATGGGGGCAATGTCGATGGATCTGTTGGAAAATGCAGCGCCTAGCAGTGGGACGATTGACAATTATGTGAATGAATATATCCGATTTTTGACGGCCCACGAAGTCGGTCACACTCTCGGTTTGAGGCACAATTTTCACGGGAGTACGATGCTGCAACCGGAGGATTTGAACAATACTCAGGTAACTCGCACGCAAGGTTTGGTAGCGTCGGTGATGGATTATGTGCCGATTAATTTGGCACCCCAGGGAACTGTGCAGGGCGACTATTTTCCAACGATTGTAGGGCCCTATGACGATTGGGCGATCGAGTATGGTTACAAAGTGATTGGTGGCCGGGACCCGAACAGCGACTTACCAACGCTGCAACAAATTGCCAGTCGCGGTGCCGAATCCCAATTAGCTTACGCGCCGGATGAGGATTCTGTGGATATTCTCGATCCGGCTGCAAATACCTTCGATCTCAGCGCCAATATGCTGAAGTATTCGCAATGGCAATTGGATAATGGGAGGGCGATGTGGAAGCGTTTAGAAAAGCGAATTCCGGTTGGGGAAGACGGTTATAACGAACTGCGGGTGATGTTTGATTCGGTGTTCGGATATTATGTCAACCAAGTCATGAATGCTACTTTGTATGTGGGGGGACAGTCGTTTAGTCGGATTCGCCCTGGAGATACTAATGCGAAGTTGCCGTTTGTGCCGATCGAACTTTCTCAGCAGCGAGAAGCTTTAGCAACATTGGAGAAGTACGTTTTTGCCCCGGATGCGTTTAGTTTTGCGCCGGAATTGCTGAATAAATTGGCGCCTTCGCGCTGGGAGCACTGGGGAAGTCCGGCTTTGGTGTTTCCTCTAGATTACCCGATCGGCGATCGAATTACTTTTTTGCAGCGGTTTGTATTGCGGGTTTTGCTATCTCCGATGCGCTTGGCGAGGCTGCGGGATGCCGAGTTAAAATCGGCGCCGGAAACTGCTTTGAGGTTGCCGGAAGTGTTGAATACTGTGCAAAAGGATATCTGGCAAGAGGTTTTGCAGCCGGAAAAGAAGATGCAAATTTCAACTTTTAGGCGTTCTTTGCAGCGGGAACATTTGGCGATTTTGATCGGAATGGTGCTGCGAAAAACGAATGTTCCAGAGGATGCGCGGAGTTTGGCTTGGTACGAGTTGCGGCAGTTGCGGGAAGGTTTGAGCAAGAGTATTAGGAATTTGGATAGGAATGCTGATGCTTATACGCGGGCTCATTTGGAGGAAACGCGCGATCGTATTTCTAAGGTTTTGAATTCGCAAATTCAGTCGAATTAATTTGGGGGTTCAGAAACCGGGTTTTTGCGGAAGATATTTCGTTGCTGCCCGCAGATTTGGTCAAAAACCCGGTTTCTGAGTATCTCAGTCAAGTTAAAATAATAGCGATCGCCCATCAATTGACAAAACCTCCGCTTCTCCGTTTTACTGCCCGCGTCCTGGTTTGCAATCTACGAAACCTAACGATTCTGTGTCGAGAAAACTGGCGATCGCCATTTCGATCACCGCTGCGATCGGATATTCAATTACGAATCATTGTGAGGTGGATGTAGAGCGATAGAATGCAGGACTCCTCGAAGATTGACTACTCCTTCTCGGTTGAGTTGCAGCCGATCGATGGTAGCGCGTCCAGTCGGTGTTAAACCCAACATTTGAGTCGAATCGCTGCTCCAAGTAAAGTGTTCGCTCCAGTTATCCTGTCGAGGATGATAAAGTGGGACAGAGCTACCTGTAATAGGGTCGATCGCCTCACTATGACTGTATTTGAAATTGTTGCATCCTTGACAAGCGATCGCCAGATTATCCAAATCACTGGTGCCACCTTTGGAGCGAGGGATAATGTGTTCAATCGAGAAGGGATCTGGAGAGAATTTAGCTTGACTGAGACAATACTCGCAGCAACCATTGGCGCGTTGTTTAATGAATTGTCGTTGCTGCTGTGTGAGGCGGGATTCAGACATAATCAACGATATCGGGTTGAGGATGGATGCCAAGGGTTTGCATCAGATCTGTCAGAGGTTGGTTGCGGAAGGTTGCGAGTTGAATTAAGGCTTGAATGCGGGTAACGTTGAGTTTTTCAAGGCGATCGCTCATTTGGATCAGTTGCTTGTGTTCTTCGGGAGTCAGGGTTTCGGCATGACGCTTGGCGATGAGGGCATGGTATTCTTCCCAGGTTTGTGCACTAAAGCCAATGTTAATTTGTTGCAGCAAGTCGGCTTCAGTAGGTTGGGTAATTGGAAGTCTAGGCTGGAGGCGTTCTTGCAGGGCGTTGAGGATGTAGCGATCGGGTTCCACGCCCTGTCGAGATGCTTCAGTGCGGATCTGGTGTTCGAGTTCGGGAGAGAGGTTGAGGGTGATGGTGGTCATGGTTATCTTGGCAGCAACATCTATTCATCATTTTAGCGATCGGGCTTTCACCTTATCTCGAACTTCATCGCCTGGGACTTCTCGATTTTACTGCCCGCGTCCTGGTTTGCAATCTACGAAACCTAATGCTTCTGTGTCGAGAAAACTGGCGATCGAAATGCTTCTGTGTCGAGAAAACTGGCGATCGAAATGGCGATCGTTGCTGCGATCGGATATTCAATTTTCGCAGCACGCGCAATTAGAGCAGCTTTAATTCGTTCTGGCAAACGTCCCAAAATAACTTCGGCATCAGGAGAAAGTTGTTCTTGAAGTTTAGCTTGCATGACATTCACCTTTGGGTTGGAATTTGATAGATACATTCAAGCCACTACCCAACTCAGATTTAGCGGTCTAACGTTGCCAATCACCCGCCGCAAATTACCTCAGACTGCCACCGACAGGATTTCGACGGTGGGGTGCATTGGCGTTGTTCGAGTGCGCGCATCTCTTGCCGTATTTTGATGCTACCGCAAAAAAGCGCGTAACTTTTCAAGTTCATCACCCTGTAAACACTTAGCAAAAGAACGGTGAGTCCGAGCATTTGGATGGGGGAGAAAAGCAAAAAATCTTTCACGATTCCCTATCTCAACGAACTCGGATATTGAATTTTCTGTAGAGATATTGAATTGGCTTTGAATCACTTGCTTTGCGCGTGCCCCCAGTACCACTATCACTTTTGCTCTTGCTAGTTCTAAAACTCTCAACAAGTAGGCTTCCACACATTGCTCCTGTGATTCTTCTACACCAGTTTCGGCACGAGACTTACAATGCACTATCTCGGTAAGCGCATAATCAATGCCTGGACTAACGTTCCGTTGAAGTAGCTCAATCGCACGTTGTCTAACCGCTGCCCAAAATCGAGTAGAGCGACTATATTTCCCGTCTTTTAGCAAGGATTTTGTACCATCAATGATCCAGTGCTTACGTCCTCCTCCAAAACGGTAATTGAAATAATCGTGTACTTCGCTACATGACCAATCCCAAGTTGGGTAATCTTCATCAGAGCCAATTGATGGATTTGAACTCAGGAAGAGAATGGGTGCTTGCTCTATCTGTCCACTCCAAGGTTCAGGCACTTGAAATTTTTCTAACCCAATTGCATTTTGAGAGTCAACAATTTTACGACATGGATTTTCAACAGAAAGATCTTCTTGACACTCTCGTGCATGGGGACAATGAACAATTTCACTTAGCAGAGTTTTTTCAGACATTCCCGAAATATATCAACTGATTACGAGTTTACGAAAATCTAGCAGTCGAACTTATAATTGTATCGCAGTTGCGGTACAATACCCAATAGAAGAGAAAAATACCGCAGATCGCTGATGTATTTCACCAAAGGTAGCCAGTAATCCACACATCAATTGCTGGCGAGCGATGAGAATTCAACCAAATAGTCATGTGGCTAAAACCGGACGATCGAGTTTGCGGAGTGCATAGAGAAGCGCAGCTTTAATATCATCAAGTTCCAAGTCTGGCAATTCTTCGATAATTTGTTCAAAACTCAAACCAGCAGCTAGCAACTCTAGGATATCGATGACTCGAATCCGCATTCCCCGGATGCAGGGACGATCGCCACATTGTCTTGGGTTCACTGTGATTCTGTTAAACAGATAAGCAACGGATGCTGGCATTGGTTAAAATTGTTTGAAACCTTTGTCTATAGCTTACTTCATTTATCGCCCCAAACTCACACCGCGAAATAATTCCTCGATCGCCACTTCCAACTCAATACTCTATAAAGTATTATTTGTAGGCTAGGCGTAGGCAGGAAGTGGCTCATAAACGAGTTGCATGAGTTTTTCTGAGGGAACGGTTTCCATTGCATAGGTATTGCCTTGAGCATCGGCAAAATCTACTAGATAAGCGCGATCGTCAAAGCTCATGAGAATAGTGCCAACTTGTCCGGCCCGGAGCAAAATCGGCCCAGAGGTTTCTTTATGGATGGCCTGAATTTCTGCGGTCAAGGCAACAACATCATATTCGTGTAACGTCATTATAGTATCCTCACTTATTGACAGGATAGGTATTAGTTAATCTGGGAAAGTCTTCATCGGTGCGAATCATCCAACATGACAGCACCCAAGAGCTTCCTATTTCGGTAGTCATGAAAAATTTGATATCATACTGGGTTCCATAATTGTCTGTTTTGTAAATTTCCGCCTCCTGATTGACCGCACATTCTAGTAGAGCGACTTCTAAAATAGCTTTGTTTTCTAGTGTGATTCCCAATCGATTTCTAAACAGGATGGCTTTGTCTTTTCCCTTGGGATGTTGCATATTTAGTGAGTATCGCTCAAGCTTGTCGCCAAGCAGTGCCTTATCTCCGTTGGGTAGTTTCATCTGTCGAAATGGTTAAGTCACTGGGTGGAAAATTTTCATTTGCCAGAAACCGCATTAACTTGCCTCAGCAAACAGTAAAGGCGTGTAAAATACGTCTACTTTGAGGCACTCCGCCGCGAAAGCAAATACAGCTTGTAGAGATTCAGCATTAAGCGTTGGGTAATTTTATAGAATTTGTTGCTGCGTCCAACCTTCTGAAAATAGCCCTAGAACGAACTCCACTGATATTCGTGTCCCCTTAATTACAGGCTTGCCAAGCAGCATTTTAGGATTTGAGTGAATGTGTGCTTTCCAGTTCATAACCAGTGCGCCTCTATAGGGTTTTCATCTACTATGAGTATAGTTAAAATTCTAAAATTTATCACCGCAGTAATATCTATTGACATTGGTACGCTCATTGCACGCCCTCCCGGACTGCATGGTGGATGTCCCCACATCCTCGGTAAAGGCGTTACCGTTCGCCGGATTGTAACCTGGTACAAGCGAGGATTGAATGCTGAAGAGATTTGCGATCGCATTTCTCATCTCACCCTCGCCCAAGTCTACGCCGCACTCACCTACTATCATGCCAACACCCAAGAAATTGAAACTTATTTGCTCAATCAAGCAGCCGAAGCCAAGCGTCTTGAAGCTTTGCACAGCAACTTTGGTAAATATGAAATGCTAAGATAATAAATCATACGTCGCCCACAGAAAAATCTACTAGATAAGCACTATCCTCAAACTGGGAAAGAAAAACTGATTTTTACCGGATAAATTTAGGGGGTGTAGGAGGAATAGCGGCAATGAAGTAAAGTTTTATAACAAGACTCAACACTTGTGATCCTTGACTAAACTGTAAAGTTCGAGCTCTTCAAACTGCCCTCGGTGAAAAACACGCTGTTTTTGGCTACCTTCCTGCGTCATTCCCAGCTTTTGTAGCACCTTAGCCGAGGCTATATTCCGTCTGAGACAAGTTGCATAAATGCGATCGAGCTTTAATGTTTCAAATACTCAAGACTGATTTAGTGTAATTGATGCGTTTTTTTCTCAAAAATTATGTCTGCTAACACTGCAAAAAATCATTACTTCCGATTGGCATTGTTCTGGGCGTTTCTGGGTAGTTTGGGAAGCTTGGCGGTGTTCCCTTATGCGCTGTCTCTCAATCCGGCAGTAAGTCAATTGCCTGCACCGCTACCTGTTTTGGCGATCGCCTCCGCCCTGCAAACCGGAATTTTTCTAATTCTCCTTTGTTGGATTGGGCTTCACCTCGGTAACTCGATCGGACTTGATACGCCCATAGCTCGTGCTTTGGTATATCGACAGCCTTTCGCGCCAATATCTAAATCTGCCCTTAACACGGCGCTAATTGTAGGCTGCATCGGTGGAATCGTCCTGATTGGATTGAGTTTAGCTTTCCAACCTTGGATGCCGCCAATGGCAACTCCAACAACGCTAGAAATTGCTCTCTGGAAACGCATATTAGCTTCCTTCTACGGAGGCATCACCGAAGAACTCTTGCTGCGACTGTTCGGTATGACATTGATGGCGTGGCTACTTTGGAAGATTTTTGAGCGAGACAAACCGCAACCCTCTACATGGATTTTTTGGCTGGCAATTGTGGCGGCGGCGATTCTGTTTGGTGTGGGTCATTTGCCTGCGGCTGCCAATGTCTGGGCATTAACCCCGATCGTCATTCTCCGCACCATTACACTGAATGCCCTGTTAGGGATTCCCTTTGGTTTTCTTTACTGGCGTTGGGGATTAGAATACGCTATGTTATCTCATTTTTTGGCGGATTTGGTACTGCACGGAATTGGAGGAAGTTAGCAGGAGATGGAAACAATGCAATGGTATAACGAACCTTTACAATGGCATGAGGATAACGATGTTATCCACATTACCGCAGGCGCAAAGACTGACTTTTGGCGGCAAACTCATTACGGATTCATTCGCGATAACGGCAACTTTTACTACCGTCAAGTCTCAGGCGACTTTACAGCCGAAGTCAAAATTACTGGTTGCTATCGATCGCTCTACGATCAAGCAGGATTGATGATTAGAGAGAGCGAAAATATCTGGCTTAAGTGCGGTATTGAGTTTGTTGAGGGAGTGCAAAACGTGAGTGCGGTTGTGACACGAGACT
The DNA here is from genome assembly GCF_036700645.1 of Microcoleus sp. S36b_A4. NCBI lineage: Bacteria > Bacillati > Cyanobacteriota > Cyanophyceae > Oscillatoriales > Microcoleaceae > Microcoleus > Microcoleus sp. S36b_A4. Next base: position 59,720 of record NZ_JAUBPI010000030.1, read on the forward strand.
ATTCGGATTGGTCTGTTATGCCACTTGAAGTGCCGCCTGTTTCCCTGTGGCTGCGGGTAAAGCGCCGAGCTGAAACGGTGGAAGTGCAATACTCGTTGAATGGGTCAGACTATTCAATGATGCGACTGGCATATCTAACTGAGTCACCAATCGTTCAAGTTGGGTTAATGTGTGCGGCTCCCCAAGGTGAGGGCTTTGCAGCCGAATTTGAAGGGTTTAAGCATAGTAAGCTGATCTAATGTGGATGGTAAAACAACCGATTTCTGTGCCACTCCCTATATAAAATTAAAATTAGGGGTGAGTGCTTTTCACTTACCCCTGCCATTTTTTCTCCGCCTTTTAACAAACCAATTGCAGCAAAAAATCACCCCAAAAGCGAGGCAATTTCTCCTAAGAATACTTGTCGATGTTGAGGGTCAAAATCAGGAATGTTCCCAGCAAATGACCGGCGCTCATGCAAGCCAGAAATGCTGGTACGCTAACATTGTTGAACAAAGACGGGAAGGGCAAAGGCATTTTCGGCCCGACGTGGGGATACCAAATTCGGCGGCTGAGAACTAGCAATGCTAAGATATTGCAAACAAACATCACCAGAGGCTTTTGCCAATTTCCTGATGCTGTGTCAGTCACTGTTGAGGCTACTACTGCCAGTAAATTTGAGTTAATCATTGTTGATGCTCCTATTTTTCATAAACTATTCAGAAATGCTCGATGATATTTCTTGCCAAAAATACAGCAGGGGCGATCGCCTTTACGCAATAAATATCTGTTGGTATCAATATTCACCGCGCCAGCGACAGCGCCCCCACCCGTAATTATGGAATCACAGCAAGAAGTCTTTTAATGCCATTCAAAAGTAACGAAAGATACAAAGGGACACAACCATAGTCGCTGCCATTTGTAACTTTTAGCCTGTCTGGCAGTGGCGGCATTTAGTCACGCTGCCAGACAGGAAAGACTGCTCGTCATTAGTGAGCAATGTAGGTAGGCAGAAAGTGAAGTATGTCACGTAGAACACTATATCCAGCGGCATCCCAAAGCAAATAAGCTAAGAAACCGATCATCGCTAAGCGACCGTTCCAAAGTTCTGCTTGCGGGTTGAAGCCAAACAAGAAGGCATTCCGATCTTTGCCGTTGTAAGCATTAGCCGTAGGAGGCAGGTTAGTAGGACGAGTTTCCATGTTTTTACATTCCTTAACAATGTTCGCTTCTCATGGTAGCGACCTAATTTCTGCTTTGCTATCTGTCTCTAGGCTCAAGATACACACAAGTCTAAAGGAGGATTTTGAAACAAAAAATAAAGTGTTAACTTTTGTTGCGCGAGTTTTTTCAGCGATCGCCTGTATCTGTAAATACTAAATACAACTGCAAGTTGAGAGGGCCGCTGTGAAAGGCTCCATCGCCCCGTAGCGACAAACGACGGCGCTGGTGACTCGACAATACTGAATCCGCGCTCTGATAGAGGCAAGAAAATTTAGTAAATTGGAACTTAAAACCAGAACACGATCGCCCTTGAGTTAACTAAAATAGGAGATAAACAGATCGATCGGGAGAAACAGTTATCGAAACCATCTACGGCCATCTTCAAGGTTTAAAGTCCAGCCAGCTCAAGCAACTCGAAAAGCTTTACCACCAGCGACTACCGGGCGATCGCATCACCACTGCAGAATTCGCCCAGCGCGTCGCCGCCATCAGCACGGAAATAGACAAACCAATCTGCACCTACATCAACCGCCGCGGACAAGTAATTCGCGTCGGCGTGGGTACACCGCGGCAAACGCAGATTGCGCCCTTAGAACTGCCCCGCTACGGGGGAGGTCGCCTCAGCGGCATTCGCTGCATCGCCACCCACCTGAAGCCAGAAACCCCAAGCGAAGCAGCCCTCACAGCAATGGCAATTCAGCGCCTCGACGCCCTGGTTTGGCTGACACTGACCGGCGGAGGATTTCAGCGCCGCGGGGGCGGTGCGACTGGTTACATCCAAGAAACTTATCTCGCTCACCTGATACCCCAGGGAAACCAGCCAAATTTTGAGTTCTCTGTTTTGAGCGCTCAGTTAGAACCAGATGCAACTGATGAAATAGAAGAGCCTTCAATTCCCAAGTCACTAATTCAAACTCCACACTTTCCCTGGAAAATATCAGAACCGCTGAATTTGGACGAGCTCGCCGACCAAGACTTTCTGGATTTGGTGGAAGGACTCGAAGCAGACTTTCAAGCAGAGTTTGTCGCTAAGCAGGTCGATGCAGACCAAGACAAAGTGCTGTTGGTAGGTGTAATGACTCAGCACATGACTCAGTTGGAGTTTGAGGACGGCCTGGCAGAAATCACGCGGCTGGTTGAAAGCGCCGGGGGTCAGGTTCTGCAAACCGTGCGCCAAAAACGATCGCGCCCCAATCCGCAGACAGTCGTCGGCGAAGGCAAAGTTCAGGAAATCTCCCTCACAGCTCAGACGGTTAGCGCTAACCTCGTTGTATTCGATCGCGACCTGTCGCCGGCACAAATACGGAACTTGGAAACTCAGATAGGTATCCGCGTCGTCGATCGAACAGAGGTAATTCTCGACATTTTTGCCCAAAGAGCTCGATCGAGCGAGGGTAAATTGCAAGTCGAACTCGCTCAGCTAGAGTACGCCCTGCCCCGGCTCAGAGGTCGCGGTCAGGCAATGTCGAGACAGGGTGGCGGCATCGGTACCAGAGGCCCAGGGGAAACCAAGCTAGAAACCGAACGGCGGACGATCGCCAAACGCATTTCTCGGTTGCAGCAAGAAGTAAATCAACTGCTGGCGCACCGCTTCCGGCTGCGGCAGAACCGCCATCATCACGATGTACCCTCAGTGGCGATCGTGGGCTACACCAACGCGGGTAAATCGACTCTGCTCAACCTGCTCACAAATTCCGAAGTCTATGCCGCAGACCAGTTATTTGCCACCCTCGACCCTACAACTCGGCGGTTGACCATTCCCGGCACTGTCACCAGGGAACCCCTGTCGATCGTCCTCACAGATACAGTGGGCTTTATTCGCGAACTGCCCCCCGCCTTGATAGACGCTTTCCGGGCTACCCTGGAAGAAGTCACTGACGCCGATGCTTTGCTGCACCTCGTCGATCTCTCCCATCCCGCGTGGCAGAGCCAAATTCGATCGGTCATGAATATTTTGACAGATATGCCCGTAACTCCCGGCCCAGCCCTTGTAGTCTTTAACAAAATCGATGCCGTAGATGGAGAGACTCTCGCCCTCGCCCGAGAAGAATTTCCTCAAGCAGTATTTATTTCGGCCGCCAAAGGTCTTGGGATGGAAACTCTCCGCGACAGACTTGTTCAGCTCATTCAATACGTCCTCTACCCTCGGTAAATACTTAAATATTCCTTTTGAATAGTTGACATCGGGGAATATACGTACATATACTGAGGACAGATCTAGTCGAACTATGAGATTATAAAAGAGTAGTCAGATTGTGCATTGCAAAGTACAATACAGCATCTCTATTTTGCGCTCGGTTAAATAAATAATTGCCCGAGACCGCGGTCAAGGTAAAAAGACTCTTTGTTAATGGCTGTAAAGGCTGTTGCTTCAGAGGTTGCAAAAAGATGTTGCTTCACTCTGGTCCAACCACGGTACGGAATGTCAAGGTGAAAGAGAATAATATTATTAAAGTGTTTGGGCACTCATCTCAAGCGCTATACTATCTTTTACAGGCGTCCGCGAGAGAATACATCCATTTATTGTAAGAACTCTAAAATCCTTGCCCGTCGTACAGCGCTAATCTCTAGGACTATTTCTATTTTTCGATTTTACCACTGTTTAACTAAATAGTTATGTGTACGCCACTGGCAAAACTAGCAATTGGACTCTCTGCCACAATGGCAACAGCGTTTTACTATCTAGCTGCCGCCCCTCCGGCAGCAGCAGTAGATGTCTGCGGTCCGGGAAATTATTCTACTGCCTGTGCCTCCAGCCAGACATCAACAGCAACGACATCCGACCCGCAATTAGCGACCGAGGGGAGTTTGTCCCAAATATACATCACACCTTCGAGAAGCTCAACTTCTATTCCTGAACCGGGTACTGCGATCGCAGTCCTACTAACAGGTGCAGGAATGATCTGTTCGTGCAGAAAGCGAAACAAGCAGGTTGGTCCGCAGCGCTAGGCAGGCTGATGACCAACCTGTTTGCCTTTACAATGTCTCCGTTTTTTTAAGCATGGGTATTTGTTTACTTAAATTTATATAAAAAATAAAAAATTGTATAAAAAATAACTTGACACCTCGCTTCGGTTGTGCGCTGCAAATAGAGCCGGATGTTGAAGGAAGAAAGCGATAGCGACTTCAGTCAGGGTAAAAAAAAAGAAGAAGGCAAATGCACTTCCCGGCAAGGGTTTCAGCAGTGAATAACCTCCGGTGTAAAAGATAAGGTTGCTACATGTTGCTATATATAATAAAAATTAAAATATAAAAATTAAAATAAGATTGGTTAAGATCAATCCTTCGGACAGTTTTTTATAGGCAACCGTAGAATAAGGGTTTCAAGGCTCCAAGGCAAGTTGGCTACCAACGAAAAATCCAGGGTTTCAGCCTAGGAACTAAAAACAGTCCGCACTATGGTTAAGATTACAATTAAAAAATATTGTTATTGTTTGAGCGTCCCATGACCCCTAAAGTAGAAATTTACACTTGGAGAACCTGCCCGTTTTGCATTCGTGCTAAAGCACTGCTGAAACGAAAAGGGATTGATTTTACAGAGTACGCGATCGACGGAGATGAAGCAGCACGGGCTCAAATGAGCGATCGAGCCAACGGAGGCCGCACCCTGCCCCAGATATTCATTAACGACCAACACATAGGTGGCTGCGACGAAATCCACAAACTCGATACTCAAGGCCTGCTAGATCCGCTGCTAGCAGCAAAATGAGGCATTCCCTGTCGAATTTTCCGTTAGCCCAAATTTTCCTGTGACCAATTCTTAATTTTAATTGACAATGAAATTTGCATTCATCATCGATCCCCTCGCGCGACTAATTCCAGGACACGATACCAGCGTAGCGCTGATGGAAGCCGCTCAAGAGTTGGGTCACGAAGTCTGGGCAACTCAAGCCAAAGAACTAAGCGTCATCGGCGGCAAAACTTGGGCAATGCTCAGTCGGGTAGCCCTCACCCCAGTAAAAGTGGTAGATGGACGCTGGGAGGCGGCTGAGGCTTGGTACCAGGTAGAACAGCCTACTTTGCAGCCTCTGGAAGCAATGGACGCAGTATTTATGCGGACAGATCCCCCAGTCAACATTCCTTACCTCTACGCTACTTACCTTCTAGACGGCATCGATCCGGCTAAAACTTTGGTAGTTAACAGTCCCAAAGGATTGCGGGCGGCGAATGAAAAGATGTATGCTTTGCAATTTGAGGGAGCGATTCCTGAGACAATTGTTTCTCAAAACAAGCAGGTAATTCGGCAATTTGTTGAGAAAAAAGGAGCAGCAGTTCTTAAACCCTTGGGTGGCAAAGCTGGCGAGGGGATTTTGTTCTTGGAAGCGGGCGATCGCAATCTCAACTCCCTGGTCGAAATTAGCACTCAACAAGGGCAAATTCCAGTGATGGTTCAGACTTATCTGCCGGAAGCAAAAGAGGGAGATAAACGGATTATATTGTTGAACGGCAAGCCCATCGGTGCTATCAACCGCATTCCCACCGGCAATGAATTTCGCGGCAACATGGCCGTCGGCGGCCGAGTCGCAAAAACCGAAATTACCGACCGCGAACTGCAAATTTGCGCTCAGTTAGAACCCGTGCTGCAACGGGACGGACTGTACTTTGTCGGCATTGATATCATTGGCGGTTATCTGACAGAAGTTAATGTCACCAGCCCTACAGGGATCAGAGAAATTGACTTGTTTGACGGGGTTAGTTTGGGCAAACAAGTAATTGAATGGGTAGTGAGTCAGTAGTCAGTAGTCATTAGTCAGTAGTCAGTAGTCAGTAGTCATTAGTCATTAGTTATGAGTTATGAGTTATGAGTTATGAGTTATTGGTCATTAGTTATTGGTCGCAGCTAAAAAATAACAAATAACAACTAACAACTACCAACTACCAACTACCAAAAGCCAACTATCAACAGCCAACAGCCAACAGTCAACAGTCAACAGCCAACAGTCAACAGTCAACAGTCAACAGTTAACAATTAACAATTATTAAATTATGTCAAAAATTGGCGTTGCAGTAGTCGGTACCGGTTTCGGTCAAAAAGTACACCTTCCCGGATTCCAGGCCCATCACCGGACAGAGGTTGTGGCTGTTTACCACCGGAATTTAGACAAAGCAAAGGCGATCGCCTCTACCCACAATATCCCCTACGCTTGCGACTCGATCGCCGATATAGTAGCTATCCCAGAAGTGGCGGGCGTCAGCATTTCCACGCCGCCATTTTTGCATTATGAAATGGCAAAAACCGTCTTGGAAGCAGGCAAGCATTTATTATTAGAAAAACCCACAGCCCTGACAGCAAATGAAGCCAGGGAACTTTACCGATTGGCAAACAACGAATCTCCAACCGATTTTAAAAATGGTGGTTCCAGAGCAATTGCCACAATGGACTTTGAGTTTCGCTTCATCCCCGCATGGCAAATGCTAGCAGAATTATTGGCAGCAGAATATGTGGGAGAAAAGCGTTTAATTAAGATTGATTGGCTGGTTTCGAGCCGCGCTGATGCGAGTCGCCCTTGGAATTGGTACGCGCAAAAAGATCGAGGGGGCGGAGTTTTGGGCGCGACTGGTTCTCACGTTTTTGATTATATTAGCTGGCTGTTCGGCCCGCCCCAAAGGCTCTCTGGGCAATTGATTACAGGAATTTCGCGGCGGCCCGATCCGAATGATTCGGGAAAATTAAAATTAGTTGATGCAGATGATTCGTGCACGTTGATGTTGGAATTAGCCGGGGGAACGCCTTGTCAAGTTTGTTTGAGTTCTGTTACTTATCAAGGGCGGGGACACTGGGTGGAAATATACGGGAGTAAGGGTACGTTGGTGTTAGGAAGCGACAACCAGCAAGATTACGTCCACGGCTTTCGCTTGTGGGGTTCCCAAGGTGGAGAACCTTTAGCTGAAATCAAAATTCCTCAAAGATTGGAGTTTCCTCAAGTATATCCAGACGGGAGGATTGCAGCGTTTATTCGAGTAGTAGATAGGTGGGTAGAGGCAATAGATGCGGGCGAATCGTTGATACCGTCGCTGAGGGAAGGGGTTTACTCGCAGTTGTTGATGGATTTGACCCAGGAGTCGAATGCTACGGGAACTTGGGTAGATTTACCTAATATAGATAATTTTTTGGGCACTAAGTAAAAGTAAAAACTGCCAAAGCAATCTCACGCACTCGATCGCACCCCAAACCCGATAAACTACAAATAGAGAAACTCAATTCAACCCTATATCCAGAGTCGGTAGTTGTGAATGGCGCGCCCTGAAAGTCCTTGCCTCAGTATAGCGATCGCTCGCCTGAGAACCGCTGGGGCAAACCATTTTGCCACTTGGGTTCTACAAGCTCCTTATCCCAGCGGGTACGTTCACCACGACTGTATGTGGCCCGATACCCTCTCCCAATCTTGGAAAGCTTGGCAGGAAATGTTTTCGCCCTCCGGGACAATTCACGAATTGCCCCTAAATCCTGATGGCAGTTTCGTCTCGCCAGAAAACAACCAGAATATACTGGCAGAAACTGAACAACGAAGCCCTCAGTCGCTAGACCTCGCTCCAGCGACGCCCTCTGTGCCGCTCCACCTCGGTCAACGGGGGTGGGGCAACAAGGGGGATCTGCATCCGCCTCGGCCACCGGCAAGCTACAGCAGTCGCCTGATGCAGCATTTGGGGATTAATCTTTGGCAGTGGCTGTTTGAAGGGCCGATTCAGGGTAGTCTCCAGGAAAGTAAAGGTATCGCGATCGGGCAAAATCTACCCCTCCGAGTGCGCGTAGACTTGCGCGAACCGTATTTAATTGCTTTACCTTGGGAAATTATGCAGCCTCAAGCCGGTCAACCGGCAATTTCTCTGTCGCAGCAACTGCTGTTCAGCCGAACTACCAGCAATGTTGAACCTTTGCCACCCCTGCAGCCTGCGGAGTCGCTCAACATTTTGCTAGTTTTGGGACAAGCAGAAACCGGCGGCGGTGCTAATTCTCAATTTTCCAAGAGTAATAACGGTCATTTGCAGTTGGGAGAAGAAGCACTCGCCTTAGCTGGCGTTCTGGAAAGTGCTTTTCAAACCGACGACAGTGACAAATATTTTGACATCAGCGTTCCGACTCGCGTCGATACTCTGATCGAACCTACCCCGGCGGAACTCATTTCTCGGCTGGAAACGCAAGCTTACAACATTCTGTTTTACGCCGGCCACGGGATACCGGGCCCCGACGGCGGTTTGCTGTTTTTGGGGCCGGAAACGGCGATTAATGGGACTGAACTGGCTCAGGTTTTAGTTCGGTGCCGCGTGACTCTGGCGGTGTTTAATGCCTGCTGGGGAGCTCAGCCGGCGGTGGAGAGGCTGCACTCAACTAACGGTCAGCAACAGGCAATCGCCCGCAGCAGTTTGGCTGAGGTACTGATTCATCACGGGGTGCCTGCAGTGTTGGGGATGCGGGACTCGATCGCCGATCGCGAGGCCCGGAGTTTTATCCAAACTTTTGCCCAAGCTTTGGCCGGACGGATGTCGATCGATCGGGCAGTCGCCGTCGCCAGACAGCAGTTACTAACGCTCTACAAGTTCAATCAACCGGCTTGGACGCTGCCTGTGCTGTATATGCACCCTGAGTTTGACGGCCAGCTAACTGAGCCGGTAGATGATCTCAAAACAGAATTGCCTTTAAATTCTTCTACTTGGTTGGGACGGTTGCCGTCTTGTGCTTATTTGCGGGGGCGCGATCGACCGAATGCCAAATCCACCGACTCCACCAATCAGGTTTGGCCGATTCGCGCAGGTATGGTTCGAGTCGGACGGTGGGAAGAAAACGACGTAGTGATTCGAGAACAGTGGGTTTCTCAAAAACACGCCGAGATTTTCTGCCGCAACACTATCGGAGATAGCCGGGAAGAACCTAGCTACTTCCTCCGCGATTTTTCTCGCTACGGGACTCTAGTTTTGGGATCTGAGGGATGGCAGAGAGTTCACCACCAAGAATTGCTGCTACGCAGCGGGACTCAGCTAAAATTTGGCAGTTCTCAAGGTCAGATTTTTGAGTTCACTATTGAGGTTCCTAAAACTTCGGGGTACAGTGAGACTGATTGCGGAACGAATTAAGGTGCGGGTGTAGCTAATGAAGGCAAGCAGCGAGTAGCACAGCAAAGTTCTGGGCGTTGAGTCTCCAGTCTGAATTTGAAAGAGTTATTTACCACTGATAGCTCGCAACTAGCTCTTGGCACAGTCCCCCCTCTGTCTTTTCCTTTTCCCACTTAGGTATTACATCATGGCTACCCAATCTACAGATTCTGAATATTTCCGCGACTCTCAAACTCAAGCCCAGATGGAACTTCTCGCCACAATTGTTCAGACTGATGTTGCTTACCCCTGGAATCCTGCACAGCTTGAATCCGAATCTTATTTGGCTGCCCTAGAGCAGGAATTTGCGCTATCTGATTCCTTCAGCGACAGCGATATTGCCCTGAAGTCGCAAGTTTTATTCTCGCAATTAGAACAAGTTTGGCTGACGACTGCTCTGCAAAAGTCTTTGCGCGAGAAATTTGCTCGCGTTCCTCAAGATTTTCTGGCCAGCATCGCTCAAAGCGTGCAAAACGCAACTGTTAAGTATCAATCTTTAGCTGACCAGATGGTAGAGTGCGTCTTAGATATTTTGCCTCAGTGGGCTGAGGAAGATTTGCAGGTGTTGGCACGTCCTTTGGCTTATGCCATGCGAGATGTGGATTCGGAAGGGGGGGAATTGGTCATGGCTACTAAAAGGCCTTGGGCCCAATTGTCGGAAATAGAACAAGCCAGAGTTAGTTTGGCTGTCGCCCGCTATGCAATCTCGCAATTAGAAATTGCTGATTAGTTTTTTGATGGCTAAATTTTTGTGCTGCGAACGCGGTAATTTTTTTAAATTAATATAAAATCAATCTACCTTTAGTTAGATGTCAAATTCATCTAATTGCTAAATTTTCTGGATTGCTATAGTTTGATATAGCAATCCTATTTGATTTGTAGACAAGATATAGCCTTGCTCAGTAAGGATCGCGAATTAAATAACTTACAATTTTAATTGTTATTGTGGGATGGGCGTCCCGCCCGTCCTTTTTGGACGGGC
>NZ_JAUBPI010000031.1:0-68009 GCF_036700645.1 Microcoleus sp. S36b_A4
AATATTTGCCCAAATGGAATTATCGAGCCGTACCCCAACCTGAGTAATTCATTAAGTTATTTATTTTTCATTCCTTAGTGAAGCTGACCGAGAGTAAGCGCACTCTCAACTTACAAGCGGTCGTACTTACAAGCGAGTGCGATCGCTTTTTTTTATTCAACGATTGTAGCTGTCAATAAAACAGGAAAACCTCAGAAAACAGCTACCGCATGGATGAAAACAATATGAGGCAACTGTCATGCGCTATTCTACCGATTCTGGATTCACACTAACAGAAAAACTAATTCTCATAGTAGTCCTCAACATCCTTTGTGCTATCGCAGTACCGGGATGGATTGGCTTCAGGAATTCTCAACAAGTTAGTGTAGCAAACGATCGGATTTATTGGTGCTTCCAAAAAGCGAAATCGGAAGCTCGACGGGAAAGATTAATCATGGAGTGTCTAATTCGACAAACTCCCCAGGGCATCGAATATTCAGTGAATCGAGTTGATGAACCTCCCCAGTGGCAAAATGCGGGCATAGACCCAAAAGTGGTTATTAAAACTGCCACTTTCTATTACGACAAAAAAGATGGAGCCTATCGAATGCAGTACAACTGGCTCGGTGTGAGTAACGGACGCTTGGGTCGCATTCATCTAACGAAAGAAAATGCAGAACGCTGCACCGTGGTAAGTACCCTCCTAGGCTCCATGAGAACTGGACGTGGGGGCAACTCATCCAACCCCTGCATCTAATCCTGCATCCGGTGCGTAGCCAGAGTTAGTGCGCTGAGTGTTTGGGTGCATCCACAGAAATCGATGACCCAGCAATCCTAAATTATATGATGTGCATGGTTACATAAATCTTGGGATTGCTGGGGATAATAAAAACCACATATTAACGCTACATCATTACCAATAAAAATTCAATAAAAGGGCTATCGCAGGGTGTGTAAAACTACAAAAAGCACCCCTAGTTCCCATGCTCTTAATTAGCTTAGTGCAATTCATCGCCGTGTTCTTACAACAAGAATTAGCACAATACATAGACCCAGATCAATCCATCGAACCTTATTTAGCTCAACTAGAACTCCAACACGAAATGGAATCAGATTACTATCAAGCCTGTGGACGCTGGTAATCACTAGAGTTGGGGCAGCGGTTGCATTCTACTCGCTTCTCCCGTTGCCCTATATTCCTCGCTATTTCAATGCTTTGGTACACCTAATTATTCGCTGTGTTTCGGTGCTTGGGTACACTCTCACTATTCGCTGTGTTTCGGTACTCCCGCATATCTAGCTATCCCTTGAGTTCAGGCACGCTAAGCCATTGGTCGTGTTTTGATGCTGGGGTACACTCCTGCTATTGGCTTGTTTCGGTGCACTCGCATATTAAGATATTCGTTGTGTTTCGGTGTACTTGCATGAGATAGTCGCTGTGTTTCGGTCTTCTGGTACACCCAACTATCGGTTGTGTTTCGGTGTACTTGCCAATCAAGATTTGCTCTCTCTAACGTTACTTTGATGCTGCACCAAATTAATCTTTAATCCAGGTTATTACAGTTTGTTACAAAATCATTACTTCAGCAAACTTGGATTTGTTTGGAGCCGAGTATCATAGAGCACATGGTATTAGAAATTAAACTCAAACTCATTCCCGATATCGAAACGGGCATCATCGCTCACCAAGTTTGTTGTACTGGTGTGCTGCATACGGGTTTGGGCAAAGCAATTGCATCCAAGTGGCCGTTGGTGGAATCGGAGTATCAACGCTTCTGTGGCCCCGATGCAGGTGGAGAGCGCTTTGTTCCAGGCAAGATCCAAATGATTCGGGTTAGCTCCACTCCAGAACTTTGGGTGTGCAGTATGGCGGGTCAAAACTTACATGGCAGCAAGAAACGCTATACCGATTACGATGCTTTGGCGCTTTGTTTGTCCAAACTCCACGGTAAATCCTTGGAGTTGGAACTAACTCCTTTCCTGCCCTACAAACTTGGATGGTCTGGGGGGCGGGGTGAGTGGAGCGTTGTCCGTTCCCTGATTGAACAACACTGCCCCAATGCCATTATCTGCACCGATTAGCTAAACCTCCGTTAGGGTCAACTTGGAGGTAAACAAAGACCCAATTGAAGACTCGGTGCTGAATTGGAGAAAGTAGACTCCCGGCTCCAAAGTAACTGTCAAGTTGCTCGAATACCCGTCGCTCGAATCCACAACTACGCTGCGATTAGAGTTGACAATGGCGGCGATGGCATTGTCCACTACTAGATTCACTTGCACGGGAACCTTCAATCGAAACCTCGCCCAGTCGGTGATGTCGTCTCCCCCAATGCTTTCAGAGATACTCGAAACTCCGCTGGGGTTGTTGCAAATAATACCCTCATTCCAATCCACACCAGTTAGGATATCCCTGCTTTCCCCGCTTTTGGGATTCTTGCGCCTTTTCGCTAACGTTCCCATGTTCCACGCTCTACTCTGGCTGTTGCCCATGTCAGTTTGCATTGTCTCTTGTTCCTATTGGATTTGTTTGATGCTGCTAAGTAACAAAATACACTAAAATTACTGCTTTACTGACAGTGGAATAACTGAGATAAACTCAGGGTAAATTCCAGTTCCATAGTCCGGTTGATAGGTGGATTTTGTGCGGTGTATAGTTCATATTATGTAAATCTGATATTAAAAAACTACCAAAAATCCAATGACAACAGAACTTTCCACCAAACTACGACCCGATGAAATCTGCGAGAAGCTAAGTATCGGAACATCTACGTATTACGACCGTTTGAAGTTTCTGGGCATCAAAGCAAACAAGGATGAGGAGGGAACGTACCTCAACGCCGAGCAAATGAAACTGATGGAGGACTTGAGCGAACACATCAAAGAAACGGGGAAGAAGGAGGGATTCCGGGGAGGCGGACAGCTAGCGATCTCGGAAAATTCGGGTTTGGTATCAGCGTTAGACATTCCCGTGCAGCCTGAGATACCTGGGAGTGAGGAGAATGAGGACGGGCTAGAAGAGTTAATTCGGGAAGCAGCCGAACTCAAAGTGCAACAGGTGGCGATGCCGGAACTGATAAAGCTGCACCTCGCTGCGGGGATGACCGAGGATGACCTGCCCCCTGACCTTAAAGCGAAACTACAAGCGGTGAGGGATGCAGCCAACCCAAAGCCGAATGCCGCATCAATAGCTCAGCAACTGTTGCAGCGGCACCGCAACAAGAATCAACAGAAAAATCCAGAAACGAAGTAACCAAAGTTTGTGAAATCCTCCGTAGCGGTCATTGCTGCATCGTCACCGGGGAGCTGGGAACCGGTTTGGAAGATGTAGCAGCGGGTGTTGCTTTGGAATTGGCGGGGGAATTCTCCATTGCTACGACTATCTACAAAGGAAGCGGCAAGAAATTCTTTCAGCAGTTAGCTGAGCAGTTGGACATTCCTACCGAAGTGGAGGATGACAAAGGCAAAGTTAAACAATTGACCTTAGACCAACTCAAAGAAGAAATCGCGCTCAATATTCCCACTGATGCCTTATTGCTGCTGCCCGAAGCCAAGCGCCTCACCACCGGGATTAGATTCTGGTTGGAAGATTTAATCGAAGCTGGTTGCAGGGTGTGTTGTTTTGCGGTAGCGAATCCAGGCCGCGATATCTTCATCAAAATGATCGAAGTGGAATTAGAATTGCCGAGCGATCGCGCTATTAGATCGACAATGGAAGATGAAGCGGCAAAGTTGGGTTTGAATCTCACAGCAGCTCGACTTTCCCTACTGCAACCGCTAGCGGGGAGGAATCCGATGCTAGCGAGAAAAGTAGTGCAACAAGAGAAACTCGGCATCAATCAAACAGTGGAACACCGCCAGTATTTGGTGATGATGCCGATCATTCTGGCAGGATTGTTCTCTTTTGCTGTGATTCGCTATGTGGGAATGGGAACTGGCAACAAGAATTGGCAAATCTTTGGTGGCGTTGCCCTGACTGCGGCGATGGCTGCCAAACAATTAGGGCGGGTTGAAGGTGCAAAAAAGAGGTTAGGACAATGATTCAAGGTATTTCTGCAACAGAAGCACACAAGTTACACCCAGAACAGTGGGTAAACATTTACGAGCTTGGCATTGCCGGTGATGCTGAGTTTTATGATTGCTGTCAGGTGGCAGATTTAGATTTAGAAGATGCGTCAGACTACGGTCTAGAGCTAATAAATGAAGCAGAAAAAATTATGCCTGTGGGAGAATATTTGAAATGATGGCGCTCACCCACTCCATTGTGTCAGCAGCAGGAGTTTCATTACTCCTGGGTACTGGTAATCCCCTGCATTTGGCATTAGCGATCGCCGGTAGTCAGTTGCCCGATGTGGATACATCTACAAGTACCATCGGACAAATCCTATTTCCGATTAGCAACTGGATTGAGGATCGCTTTCCCCACCGCTCGGTTACTCACTGCTTTTTGGCAACTTGCGCTTTGGCTCTAGTCTCTGTACCTGTCTACTTTTACGCAGATTGGAAAACTTGGCTGTGTCTGCCTTTGGGACACTTGCTAAGTTGCTTCTCCGATATATTCACCAAACAGGGAGTGCAGTTTTTCTGGCCCTATCCCACTTGGTGTATATCGGTTTCCAATCCCAATCGACGCTTGCAAACTGGAGGCACAGGTGAATACTGGGTGTTAGCTATTGCCACCATTACTTTGGCTGTCGCGATAAAACTAAGTGGCACAGGTGGCCCGACAGCATTTGTGGGAACATCACTTGGATTGCGCTCAAATGCAACGGAGATTTATCAAACCAATGCAGCCTCTTACCACGTTTACGCTCAGATAAACGGCACTTTTGCTAGCGATTCTAGTTCAGCAGACGGTAGGTATTTTATAGTAGCGGGAGAAGGTAACGAGTTTATTATTTATAATAAAACTGGTCTGTGGAAAACAGGCACAAATCTAATCAGCAGCCGCTTAACTGCGGAAGTAGGGCAACCCGCATCCGCATCAATTCAATTGTTGCAGTTTGACGAGGAAGAGTTCGCCATAACCCCCGTTCCCGATACTCTCATCTTTGTTACGGGTACGCTAACTGTAGATGAACCAGATTCAATTAAACTTACCGCTAATCCGAAACAGTTAGAGATAGCGAAACTAATCGGTGATAAAATAACTTTTAACTATTGTCCCCTAGAAATAGCCATCAAACTACTAAACGGACAATACATCACAGGTTCCCTAGAAGCCAAGATATTTAGCCCTAAACCCGACTTATGAGGTAGCCTATGAAAGAATATATAGCAACTGCATTAGGAGCAGGGATTGTCGGATTCTTGCCTTTCCTCAACCTTAATCCGCAGCCTAATACACCCGCAGGCTCACCCTCACCAGCACCCATACCTCGTTTACAAAAGCCACCCGTTATTCAGCTACAGCAATCAACTAAACCAACTAAAAGACACCGCATTCAAGTACAAGTGATTTCCCTCAACGATTTAAAGATTGCTGAAGGTTCTGATGTAGTAGCCGGACAAATCATCAGCGATCGCACCGAAGAACGCCAATCTTTGGAAGCAGAACGCAAGCAAATCGAGAACAGCATCCAACAATTATCGATTCCTACGAGTAAACTAGCCGAACTTCCCGAACCCAATTTTGCCATAGAAGAAGCAGCCATCCAACAAATCAAGGATGAACTGCAACTAATGGAAGCCCACTCGGTAGCACCTGCACCAGAAACCTCGTTCAGATTTAAGGATGAAACGCTCAGGAAGTTATTGGAAGCCAAGCAACTAGAAGAAAGGGCAGAAGCCATCACCGCTGAAGCGAACAACCGCACCAAACTTGCCGAATCTAAAGCAAGATTAGTGGGACAACTAAACAGCGCCATTGCTGCACTCAACAAAGCTAAGAGCAATTACCAACACCAACAATACGAGCATTCGCTGAACCTGGTGAGGCAACAATCAGAGATGCAGAGGCAACAGTACCAAATAGCTTCCTTGGTTGGGCAAAAACAAGAGATTGAAGGAAAGTTACGCGAGATTACTCAGATTAAATCCCCCGTAGCGGGCAAAGTACGCAGAATCAAAAACCTGGGTCAAAAGGACAGGCAGATTAATTTAGAGGTAGTAATTGATGTTCAATAAAGTATTGATTAAATTGGCAATAAATAAATGCAGAAGTTCATCAACGCTCTACCCCTGTTAGCAATTGCAGCTTTGGTTTGGTTCCATTTCCACCAACCCAACGATCAACCTAAACTAGCCAAGCCTCCCAGTCAAACAGAATCTCTACGCTGTCAGGTGGTTGAAGGCTCGATTTACGACGGCGATACTTTTCGGGTTAAGTGTGACAATCGCGAACAAAAGATTCGACTGTGCGGCGTAGATGCGCCAGAAGCCAAGCAACCCCTGGGTATTGAGTCTCGGAATTACCTGCGTTACCTAGTTGCTCAAGCAAAAGGTCAGGTCATAGTTATTGAAATGGATCGAGACAAGTACGGTCGCAGTGTTGCTGAAGTATTGCTAGAGTCACCATCAGGCGAACAATCGGTGCAAGAGGAAATGCTCAAAGCGGGTATGGCTTATCACTACAAACAGTACAGCGCCAATTGTCACAACCGTGAGGCGTTCGATATCGCAGAGGAGATGGGGCGATCGCAACAACGGGGAGTGTGGCGGTTTCCCAATGGTGGTGAAAGACCTTGGGATTATCGCAAGCAAGATAAGAGCTGATTTACGCCAATGTTTGGTATACACCAAGGTTGTTGGGAGCGATCGCAACAGCAGGAAGTGTGGCGGCTTCCCAAGGGTCATAAACGGCTGTGAAATTATCCTCAGCCAAAGCGTTAAATAGGGGTGCGGAATTGTTGTTTTGCCCAATCCAACAGTTCGTCATAGGTGGAATAAGCGCACAGTATTCGCGATGTATCACCTTTTTTCCTTACCGCAATTACTTTGCCTTTTCTATTTTCATAACCGGGCTTCCCGGTCATTTCTTCTAGCTCTAACTCAAAAAATTTAAGCGCTTGAATGAATTGGGAAATCTTATTGTCTTCCATGAGTTAATAGCTTTTTAATTTAATTGGTTCACCATTACACTGGATATATTTTAACTTGTCCGACGTATCCTTACGCACATTAGAAAAACACAATCCGTTGAGCTTTTGAAACAGGAAAATCACTGGCTTTGATCCTCCTTGAAGGGATGCTAAAAGCCACGAGCCGGAGCCTAAAACTAAGCCGGGATTGTGGCAGTTGCCGGGAGCCAGCGTCGTCAAGCAGGATTATCGCAAACAGAAGTAGGATGAGTCCCGCCGATGCAAGTGCGACGGCAAGCAGTTGCGACAAATCCACCCACTCAAAGAAGTTGATGGGGGTAATCTGGGTACTATTATCAGACGCTGCTGTGTCAGACGGGCTTTCAATTTTTGGCTCGAATTCTAATCCGTGCGAAGTTAACAGCGATTCCCAACAGGGGTGCTAAGTTTTGTGTCGTTGATAGCCTCCCATTACAGCATCGTAGGAGCCAGGCTCAGAACCGCCGCGAGTGGCAAGAATTTTTTGCAGAGTAAGGGTGAGAACCAACTCAGCAGGAGAAATACCCAACCACTTACATAAAGCTAAAAAATCCTCAAAGGGGATTTTTGTCACCCAACCTGGATTCTTAATGTAAGCGTTTTCAGCCTGACAAATAGCGACGATACGGATACCTATTTCTTTTGCTGTGTCCCTGTACCCACGTTTGCCGCGCTTGGCTAAAACTAACTGGGACAATCTTTCTGCATCAAAATCACTTGGCAGAAGGTATTCATAGCAGGGTGTTTGCTGCCCTGATCCGCCGAGTACAGCGTCATAAGGGCGGGGTTCTGATTGGTGCATATTTTGGTTCAATCCCAGTAAAGCCCCTTTTTAAGGGGGCGTAATTCCTAATTTCCCTTGTCAGGGGTTAACTCCTCAAGTATCTGCCAGACAACTTCAATATCGCGTAAATCAGCTTTTGTTTTCTTGCGCTTACCTTTTAGTAAGTTAAGTACCTCTGGGGGTTGTAATAATTTAAATTCAGCCACTGCCGGAAAAATCGGCGAGCAAGTCGCTGAGCCAAGTAGTGAGCGCACTACTCCCACTTCCCATTCAAGCTCGTATTTTTCTTCCTCGAATCCCTTAAAAGCTTTTTCCCACCGTCGATTCTCAGCCCTTAGTGCTTCTAATTCTTGCCTGAGTGATTCAACCTCATCATTTAATCTGTTTACTTCATCACTCGAACCACTTGTGTCATGGGATTTATCGGTCTTTACCTCTACTTCAGAACTGAAATTATTAATTGTGTCACGCGGTTCGGCACCTCTGTCAAGCTGACGGGCATAGTTGAGAGTAGCGTCAGCTAGGGCTATCGGGACTCGAATGGTGCGAGTCGGGCCGCTATGCCAAGCAGCTTTAAAGCGAGAATCTTTGATTGAGTCTTCATGTCCTTTAGGGTTAGGCATAACAAGTGAATCCCTTGTGTCAAGCGTTTCACTTAGTCCAACAGTAACGCTAAGTAGTGTCAAGCGCGTGACACACGACTTTTTGGTGTCCTAAGCCGGACGGGCAGGCGGCTATTTTTCCGATGACCGATTTTTTATTGTGACTGTGAAAAAGACAATGGCGGTCAGTCGGAAAAATCCCGCTAGAGGTTTAGACGGGGAAAGGGTAATTTCCCACTCACTCCAAAACCTTGTTCTAGGCGGGGATGTTAACTAGAGTTTGCCCGTGTATCCGTTTATAGAATTGGTGGTTCTGATGAAGCTGTAGCGGTTAAAAAGTCCTAAAGGGGGAAAGTTTCATTTCCAGAGCGCCTCAATATCAGTCAAATTTACTTTAGACTTTTTCCGCTTGGCTCAGAGCTTCTTAAAAAACTTGGATAGTTTCGCCACCTGCTAAAATGATTGGGTGCAGGCTGAATTCTTTGTCAAAAAAGTTCGGGATACTCGGACGCGATCAAATCCTCTTACCCAAATTATTGCGGGCTTAGGGATCGAGTTCAATCTCACGCCTGAAACAGCAACTCTCACAGCCATTCTCAATTGACGACAATGAAAGACTTATTCCCAAGCTATTATTCCCCATCTGACGAAGATTTTTCTGAACTGTGGCAACGCTGTTTTTTTATTTTTGATACTAATGTTCTTTTGGATTTTTATGAACATCGGAATGAAACAAGGGAAATTTTTTTTAAAGTCTTACAGCAGATTCCATGTATATGTGGTACACTAGATTCAGTACATCAGCAGAAAAAATGAAAGCTTATTCGATCGAGTTTCGTAAAAAAATAGTTAAAGCCTATGAACAAGGTGATACATCAGTCAGGAAAGTAGCCCAACGTTTTGATGTCAGTAAAGCGTTTGTGCAAAAAATCTTAAAACAAAAACAAACGACTGGGCACGTTAACCCCAAAAAACCGGGGGGAAGCCTGAAAAGTGTGTTACACTCGTCCACAACTAAATTGATCCAGATGGTGGAAAAATATCCGGATAGCACTTTATCAGAATATTGTGAATATTGGCTAGATAGCCACAAGCAATCGGTCAGTTGTAGTATGATGTGTCGCGAACTAAAAAAACAAAATATGACGCGAAAAAAAAAACAATACGGAGTAGTCAAGCTGCCACCGACCGAGTGCAAGTTTTGAGGTGTGAGTATTGGGATAAAGTGAAAAATATCGACCAGAATAATCTAGTATTTTTGGATGAAATGGGCGTTTTATTGGGGTTGACACGAACCCACGCACGTTCAAGATATGGTAGTAGAGTATATGATTTAAAACCATTTTATCGGGGTGCAAAAGTCACAGTTATTGGAGCAATTAGCTTAAAAAAAGTAGTAGGATTAATGACGCTTGATGGGTCGATGAATAGTCAGGCATTTGCAGTTTTTGTTGAACACTGTTTAGTCCCCAACTTATGGGACGGTGCAGTCGTTGTTATGGATAATCTACCAGCCCATAAGTTGGCGGTGATTGAACCATTGATTCAAGCGGCTGGTGCCAGTGTCTTGAATTTATCACCTTATTCTCCTGACTTTAATCCGATCGAATTATGGTGGTCACAACTGAAAGCTTTTTTACGTCAGTTTTCGCCCACTACTACCAAGATGGTTGACGTTTTACTAGCTACGGCGCTTGATTTGGTTAATATTAAGCACTTTAAAAACTGGTTTACAAGCTGCTGCTACTGTACTTCATAAACCTGGAATCCGCTGTAGATGTTATAAAAGACCGTTTATGGATTCCTCATCAAGTTGCGCTTGAATATCATGAAAATAGAATTAACAGAATAAAACAAGCACAATCCAATTTTGATCAGGCTAAAAAAACATGGAATAAAACTCTTTCCAGCAACTTTAATTCCAAATGTTTTCCTCCCGAAATCGTCAAAGAAATGAGAGAAAATGCAAACAAAGTCTTTGATACTTTTTGGGATAAATTAGCACCTGGTAGGGAGGAGTTAATTCAAATAGATGGAACCGATTATATAAGAGATAAAATTACAGATTTATTCTCAGGAAAAATTGGCGAATCACCTGTCAATCAAGCTGAGCTAGATGAAATATATTTAGAAGGTGAGCAAAGGTACACAATTTGTCGTCCCCCTGGTTTTAGAGATCAAAATAAAGATTGTTATACTCATAATGGATTAATTTTCCAGGCAACATATGGCGACTTGATTCTTTGGAAACAAATATTAAAACACGTTAAATCTAACTCATTAAGCCATGTTATTTTTATCACTGGAGATAATAAAGAGGACTGGTGGAGAATAGAAGGCGGGAAACATACTGGACGTCGAGAGTTAGTTGAAGAAATTTTAAACGCTGGTGCTGCTATGTTTTATATGTACCAACCAGATGCTTTTTTGAAATGCTCTCGGAAATACTTGCAACTAGATGTAAAAGAAGAATTTATACAACAAGTTCAAGAAGTTTCACTTTTAAATAATTTATCGGAACCAGAATTACAGGATGATTCTTTCCAAGAATTATCGCTTGCTGAAAAATATGTAAGAAATATAGAAAGTTTAGGGCGTGCTATAAATATTCCCTCCAGCAATATAGAAAGGTATGTAAGCAATATAGAAAGTTTGGGGCGTATTACAAATATTCCTCTAACCAATATAGAACGTATAGTGGCTGCTGTAAATAATTCACCGAGTACAGCCGACTTTGCTAAGAAATTTCCAGCCGTTAGAGCGATGCAATTGGCACAAGACCAGTATGGATTAAGAAATAATACATTAGTGGCAGGCATAATAGCACACTGTGATCAATTAACAGCCTTAATCGAAAATCAAAATCGATTGTTGAGACAAGCGCAACCAACATCAATAATAAAGCAATCAATACCATCTGTGAATGAAGAGATAGAGAGTGAAGATTTAACAGATAGCGAAGCTTCGCAAGAGGTTGAATCTTTAGAAGATTAAAGGTTTGAGTATTCCCGCATCTAGAACTCGCAGCCAGTAAGGCTCGGTCAAGTTAGCCAAATATCCTGAGCCAGAGCCTGGAACCGCTAAGGTCATTAAATGGCTTCAAGCGCGTGACACACAGCTTTGGGTGTCCTCAGCCGGACGGGCAGGCGGCTATTTTTCCGACGGTCTTCTAAGTTTTTCCACTTCGGCAAAGACTTAACAGCCCGTCGTAAAAATCCCGCTAGAGGTTTAGGCGGGGAAAGGGCAATATCCCCACCTACGACTCGAAACGGGTACGGCTGGGTCAGGATACAAAAGTTTCTAATTTTTATTTGACTCTCGAGCTTTTAGAAGTGGGGTGTCATTTCCAGGCAATAGTGTATTAAGTATCTTGGCAAACAAACCAGCCCCAACAATGTAGCTTTCGATAAAAAAGCTATATTGTTGGGGAGATATAAAGCCTAGAAGATAGTTGAAACTATCACCCTGGGTTTATGTAATCTTCTGCCGAGAGTCCATCACTCGAAAAAGGGGTAACCAGAGAGCGTAATTCAAGAGCTTCATCCCTCAATGTGTCAATTTATATAAAAACTGTCCGGACTATTGAATGAGGAGTTGGAGATTTTGAATGTTGAGGCGCGGGGTTGGAGGAAACAATTGCTGAGAATGTAGCAATGCTTTTAGAACAAAACTTTTAGAGATAAGGCATTGCAGGAAATAAGGAGAAGGAAATCAGAAACTATATGAATACAGGCAATTTTTCACTATCTATAGGTGACATTTCTGGAATTATCCAGGCGGTTGGAGTTGTTGTATCTCTCATCTATGTGGCTATACAGGTTCGAGCTAGTACGAAAGCTATAAAAGGGGCTACTTATCAATCAATTATTAGTGTGTATGCAGAAATTGAAGCCCGGATTAGCCAAGACTCAGAATCAGCACGCATCTATCGGCTAGGTTGTGACGAGCCTGAAGCGCTAGAAAAAGATGAAGCGCTAAGGTTTAGGGAACTTGTTTGTAGCATTTTTAATTTCTATGAAAATCTCCATTATCAATATAAAACAATTTATTAGATGAAGTTTTATGGCAAGGTTGGTCTAATTACCTGAAAATTAAACTGGAGTATCCAGGAGTAGCGAAGTATTGGAAAACAAACGGAAAGCTTTATAGTAAGGATTTTCGGGAATATGTGAAAAGGAAATGTCTCAGACCTGAAAACAAAGTTTAATCTAGTGGTGTCTAAGGAAGCTCAAGAGATTTTCGGCGCTCCCGACATCGAAGTGTCAGAGGCCCTAGAAATCAAGCGGGGCGCATATCCTGACCCAGGGCTTAAAAGCACTACACTTAGGCGGGGAGAACCCTATTTCCCAGCCTAGAGTGCCAGTCTACTAGAAGGAGTTGACACTAGACGCAGAATCTGAGTGGTAGAGAATCTCTCTATTTTTGATAGAGGGTTAATGACCTGACTGTTTGACATAAGCGTTATCAGTCAATAAGGGAACACAGTTGCTGATATTAAACGCAGCCGCTAGCTCAATATCTGTGGTGAAGCCTTTAGCAACCAACTCTTTACCCGAACTACATTTTTTCAATGCTGTAACGAGATCATCTTGCCAATGGCGAAATACTGCCACAGCCGCTTCTGCCTCCGGTGACAATCGTCCATCTAGATGCGAAAGAATGGCACCCGCTCCAATTAGGTCTTCCAGAGCGGGTCGTAAACTCCCATCAGACCACCTCTCACCAGCAGGGATAATAGCAATCCTAGTCCCGCGCGCCATCGCAAACTGTGCAATTGTCTCACTGTTTCGCAAACAACCGGCTAGTGTTGGCTTTGACCCTGTGTGTAACGTTAGAAAGGACCCGTTAGGTGAGGGTAAGACGAGCCTCGTGCCAGCAGGAATATTAAGTAGTGAGGAAGGGGCAAGGGAGTAGCCATAACTGGGTCGCCGTTCTCGACTGGCTAAACCAGCATTGACAAGTTTTGCGTAATCAAGCGCTGATTCATCCCGCCATTGATAGGGAAAGATAATTGCGCCATTGTTCGTAGCAATTTCAACACTGGTTGAAAAAGAGAGGATATCAACAATAATGATCACGTCACTGATCGGTGCGAGTTGGGCAACCCCCTGAAATCCCCACTCGCAGCGAAGTTCAAACTCTGATTGGTTGAAAATCATGTCAGTTGTGTAACTAGGTTGCTTTGTCTACATTTTCTACAACTGACTGTGGCATCCGAGCAATGACATGAAGGTTATGGACAAATGCCATGCGCCGCAAGTCGAATAGATTTTTGCGTGAGCCGAGGTAACGGGTACAATCACCCCTGCCATTGACTGATGTGGGCGAGAGTATGCTCCGCTGCCACCCGTTCGCGGAGTTTGGTTCGACTCGCTGCGGCTAGGTCAAAATAGGCGCATATC
Source organism: Microcoleus sp. S36b_A4 (assembly GCF_036700645.1). NCBI lineage: Bacteria > Bacillati > Cyanobacteriota > Cyanophyceae > Oscillatoriales > Microcoleaceae > Microcoleus > Microcoleus sp. S36b_A4. The sequence goes on from NZ_JAUBPI010000031.1 coordinate 13,823, forward strand.
CTGAGCCAGAGCCTGGAACTGCTAAGGTCATTAAATAGTGTCAAGCGCATGACACACGACTTTGAGTGCCCTAAGCCGGACGGGCAGGCGGCTATTTTTCCGACGGTCTTCTAAATTTTTTTCACTTCGGCAAGACTTAACAGCCCGTCAAAAAAATCTCGCTAGGGATCTAAGCGGGGAAGCGCAATTTTCGCGCCTAGGACTCGAAACGGGTATAGCTAGGTCAGGATACAGAAATTTTTGATTTTTATTTAGCTCTCTAGCTTTTAGAAGTGGGATGCCATTTTCAGGCAACAGTGCATCAAGCATCTTGGCAACCAAATCAGCCCCAATAATCTAGCTTTTGTTTTATTTTTGTCTTACACACGTCTTACGTTTCTGATCTGATATCGCTTTTTCTCTATTCAGAGGGTGTGCGCCATGTGACCTAAATGGAAGATTGAGGGCGGCTCCTCTTGCATTTGTACTCAGATTGAGTATAATAAATCAAAATGAGTAACAAAAAGAGGTTTATAATGGCTCTTCCACGTCCTCGCTTACAACTTGTCCAGAATGACGAGATTGTTAAGGCAATTGAGACAATTCGCAAACATCGTCCCGGACTGATCAATGATTCAATGGTGGCTACATCAGCATTGGTGGAATATGCGCTGACTTTAGAGTCAGATAAACCCCGACAAGCCAACTATCAAACCCCCTACGGGATGACGATTGTGAAAACAGGTCATGTAACCGCTGAAACTGGAATCTTCAACTTTCTGATCCAGAACCTTAAGTACATGGCTGCCATTTTCGCCCATATTGACAATATAGATGAGACGTTCATAGATTACGTTTCACGGGGGGGGTATCCTGTCTATACCTTTGTTTTCAAAGGAAAGGGATTTACTGATTTTGAGTTTGTCCATATCGCAACTCAGGGTTCATACTTTGAGGAGTGTCTGACGCTGCTTGTATTAGATTTCAAACGTCATCGGGAAGATATCCGCTTTAATGTTATCCACGTTAACCAGTTTGAGGAGAGATGGGGGAAGAAGTTCGTTAGTGATTATGTTCCATCCCTTGATGAAATGGCTAAAGCGTTTTTCCAGGATGAAAACTACCTGTTTGGTGGCGAGGGTGGGAGAACTTCATGTACTTGGGGTTTAGGCTGGGAAGCTGATACCACTCAATATCAATGTTTTGAGATGCAGGATACACGGTATGTTGACTATTCACGTGCACTTGTAGGCTTGAAACCGTCTTCCTTGGGGACAGAAAAATATGGCGTAGCAGGCTTAGTCCGTTCTGGTGTATTAAGTGTGGATCAAAAGTCACTACATCTTCGGTTTCGATGTATGTGTGATGGGTGGGTAGAGGAACAACAATATCTAGATTTTTACGAGCTGGGACGTATCTTTACTAAACACTTTGGGTATAAGGCTATTTTTTCACCTGCAAGTTTTCTTAGCCAGATCTCTCCCATCGTTAACATAAGCCCACTTAAGGCAAGTGTGTATGCTGAGAAGGATAAGCGGATCGAAGTATTGCCAATGAACTGGGAATATCCCTGGTTTACCTGCATTATTGACGGAAAAGCCAGCGATGAGGGAATGAGCCTCTTGCGTGATAACCCTAACCCTTTTAGGCTTTACGATATGAATGATTTTTTTCCTGATGATTTAGAGCAGTACAAGCAAAAGAAAAAGACTCCCAAACAATAATAGGTGGGAGGCTTAGCTCGAATTATAAAGGATAATGGGCGGACGAAGTAGAATCTGTTATCCCTACCACTTCATCAGGATAGTTCAATATCCCAGCCTAGAACTTGCAACCGTTGCCGCTACGTCAAGATACGTTAATGTCCCTTTGGTTATGTCGAAACTACTCAATCATTACTAAGAGATAAAAATGGGTATCTACAACTTATATTCAAAGCGCAAGAACCTTGCTGAGCGTGGCAATCAACCAGACGTATATCAATATACAGACTTGCCAGTCGAATTTCGACGGCAGGTAATACATATCTGGATCAGTGCTATTGGGCCTTATTGCGAACCACGCTTCGGAAGCGTACCATTAGTAAATCATTTATGGGATACAATTCATAATTCGATTGCTAGGGAACTCGGTAGGTTTTATCTTGGAGGGGAGTTACAAAACCCCTTTGAGCAATGTAAGTCTTTTTTGCTTGATAAAGATACTCCTATCGAGCATCTCCTCGATCTAATTGAACTTACGTTTAACAAAATAGAGAAAGTTATCCCTCAAATATTGCAACACTATGAATACCAAGGTCAGCTAAACAACCCCCAACTTGCTGAGGATGCTATTGGCGAGTTAAATCATCGCTTTCGGGAGCATGCAATAGGCTATCAGTACACTAACGGTCAAATCATTCGTGTTGATTCAGGTTTCATCCACGCAGAAGTTGTTGTACCCGCGCTCAGCCTACTCTCTAGTCAGGATTTCAAAGGAGCTGAGCAAGAATTCCGAAGTGCCCATGAACACTATAGAAGGGAAGAATACAAAGAGGCGATTGTTGATGCCCTGAAGGCTTTTGAGAGCGCTATGAAAACAATTTGTGAGGAGTGCGGATGGTATTGTGACAAGGGTGCTGGTGCTAAAGAGCTTATTAATGTCGTGCTTAAAAATGGCCTTGTCCCACAGTATCTTCAACCCCATCTATCAGGCTTACGGTCTGTTCTTGAAACAGGTGTCCCCACTGTTCGCAATAAAACATCTGGTCATGGTCAAGGATCACAACCCACAAGCGTGCCTGAATACTTAGCCGCATACGTGTTACACCTTACCGCTTCAAATATAGTTTTGCTTATAGAAGCATATAAGGCTAAACAAAGCGGTTCGACCTGAGAGCTGAGTGCTCATTTATGCCCTCCCAACTCTTTCAGCAACACCTGCCACACATCACATCAACCTGCTGTTGTAATTGCTGGGTGCGATTACACCGTGAAAGATGAGGGAAAGTGATCACTTTTTTTCGATTTTAGATACACAAATTGCTGCTGTCGATTACCTCTAAGCTTTTCTCCGTTCCCTGCAAATGCGAAATTTAGGCTGTCCTGGGTTTCTAAGGGCAAAAGGGAGGCTTATATTTTCATTGGCAAGTAGCGAGGCTACCGTGAGTGATGATTGGTATTTTCAGCCTAGGGCGTGGAAGTGCTGTGGTTAGGTCAGGATAGTCAATTTTCCCCATCTAGACCTTATAACCGCTATAGCTGACTACTTTTGCATTTGCTGAGAAAAGTTTCATAATGCTTGCTGAGAGTGTTTTGATTTGGTGCTGTTTTTTGATCCTGTGGTAAAGTCAGTTTCCGATCAGCCAAATCTTGGTAACAGGTGCCGACAAGTTCAGGGGCAATCACAATTTCCTTGGTATCTGGTCGAATTGATAGTAGATGCAAATCGAAGAGAGTGTGTATGTCGGCTCTGAGCGGTAAACCATTGGTTAAATGATTGGTTTGAGTACCTTGATATGGAATTATATGGGCTGCTTCGATAGCTGACTCTACATCACAATCAGTTATTGGACATCGACCACCGTAAGCAATTAACAACTTACGCCGAAATCCAGCCTGTCCCTGTCGCTGCACAATAGAAGCAGTTATCCGTTGTCTGGCGTCTTGAAGAGTTTCAGCGTCAAAATATCCCTCAGATTCAATTTTCTGGCGCTCAGCATCTAGCTCAAGTTGAAGATTTTCAACGTCAAAATATTCCTCTGATTCAATTTTTTGATGCTCAGCCTCTAGCTCAGGTAGCGCTGGCTTGCGGGCGTGGAAGTAAGAGTCGAGAATGGTTTGCAAATTACCACAAACTTTATCATTGTAATTGTAACCGTACCTCAGAAGTTGCGGGGTAATTGACACCGGATTTCCTCGCAAATCTAGTTTTTCCAAATTCTTCATACTACCAATCGCCTTTGGGATTTCGGTAATCCAATTATAACTGAGGTCAATTTCTGTCAGATTTGACAGTTGACCAATAACTTTTGGGATGGATATAATCTTATTGTAGCTAAAATTAAGCTGTGTCAGATTCGACAGTTGACCAATAACTTTTGGGATGGATGTAATCTGATTTTCACTGAGGTCAAGCTCTGTTAGATTCGACAGTTGACCAATAACTTTTGGGATGGATGTAATCTGATTTTTCCAGAGATTAAGTTTTGTCAAATTCGACAGTTGACCGATGAATTCTGGGATGAATGTAATCTTATTGTTCCAGAGGTAAAGCTCTGTTAAATTCGACAGTTGACCGATGAATTCTGGGATGGAAGTAATCTGATTGTCACTGAGGTCAAGCTCTGTTAAATTCGACAGTTGACCGATGAATTCTGGGATGGATGTAATCTGAGTGTTACTAAGGTAAAGCCGTGTCAGATTCGACAGTTGACTAATTGCTTCTGGGATGGAAGGAATCTCATTGTAACCGATGTCAAGCTCTGTCAGATTAGACAGTTTACCGATGAATTCTGGGATGGATGTAATCTGATTGCCACAAAGTACAAGCCGCTTCAGGTTCGTACACCTGACAATTTCCGATGGCAATTCTTTCAGACTCAGCCACGACAAATTCAGTTCCGTCAATTTCTTCTTGGCTACTTGGTCAATTCGCCAGAATGCTTCTTCTCGCGTCATACCCTTTACCTTTCTAGTAATACTCTTTTTATTGTGAGCGTAATTTTGAAATTATTAAAAATCGGTTAGGATATGACCTATCCTAACCAAGCTTTCACATCCTAAAAAATAAACAAGTTACAATAATAAAGTCTTATGGATAAGTACAAACTATTTGTTTTTTGTCATTTTTTATGATACTTCCACTAAGACTATTACTATAAGTCTCGCTAATACCTTTAGGAACTGGTGTAAATTCCCATCGTTCTTCAGGTGAAACTTTCTCACTGTCATTAACAAAAATAGTAAAATAATAGTTATTTTTTATAACTATTCCTTTCAAAAGTTCAACAGCGGATTCATCAAAAATAATAGTAAGATTCTGATAATATTTACTCACTAAAATGGCAGTACCATTCATAAAGTAGGTTAGTTCTGGATTAGGCTCTAAATTAGACATGAATTTTTTACAATGTAGTTTTTGACACCTATATTTTAACTTATGTCAACAGTTTATGTAAAGACCTCACAATTTAAAACCCGCTAGACACTAACTCTGGCGGGTTATGTTGTGGGCAACCGCACTCACCGCACTTTGACCGCTCCGACCGTGGTAAGCGCATTAAACCCTATTTCCCCGCCTAAGCCCTGTAACCACTGCTAAATCAGGATATTAATTATTCCTCGCTTAAAGGCTTATTAAATCGATCTAAAGTCTCTTCAATACTTACTATAGTTTTGACACAGTAGTTTAATGAAATTTCGGCATCTTTCTTATCAAATTCAGGTTCTATCTGGTGAGAAAACAAGCCTGATGTTTGATAAGGCTCTCTGCCTGATGCTTTGGGACTCCAATATCCTGCCATCTTTCTGTAGCGAACATATTGCTCTATATCAATTCCTAAATAATAACAAATAGTTATTTCATTTAACTCCGATGAGTTGTTTACACCATCTTCTTTAGCTCTATTAAGAATGATTTGTAAGCCAGCCGTAGCATAGGCTATTACCTCTAAATATCTTTCTTGTTGCATGAACTTCTCAGCTCTGAACAAGAACCCGTTTGCTAATTCGTTCTGTATTTCAATCATTTTTATAAAGTTAACAAAAATTTTGTAAGCCAATCAATACTAGCATATAGAAGCTTCCGACTTCAAACTCCATTGGAGGAAAAACCCGTATCAAGGTGTCAAATTTGACTAATTAGCAGGAGAGAAAATCCCGACCGTAGCGAATATCGATTACAATTCTTTGTAATACATACTTTCAAGCGTGTAACACACAGCTTTTATGGTTGCCAATAGTTAGGAGAGCGAAGGCTACTTTCTCGTTTATTCCAAAATCTTGTTCTAGGCGGGATATCCTAATTTCCCCGCCTAAGCCCTGTAACCCTTGCAGTTACATAGTGATTTCAAACCCTAATCCTTACTAATCTAGTCCTTTAAGAGGTGGAACATATTTACCATCTTTACTCTTTTCTCCCGTGTCTTCAAACACTAATTCGTGATAACCTGAATTGTCTATTTCAGGTTCATTTTTACGAGTTTGACTATCCAACACTATGTTATAACCAACCTCATATTCGTCATAAGGTTTAATATCCAGACTATGTACAAAACCAGGTTCACCATTCCAAAGAACCCTAGTACCAACCAGATAATAAACAATATTATTCAATGGTGGGACACTTTTCTTAGCCATAATTTCTATCTAATCCTCTGATTTTTCTAAAGGTAGCTCAAACCATTCACCAATACTTCTATAACACGCAAACTATTTATGTGACAACTTGAAACAGTAAACTCGCTTCAACCGCCTCGCCCCGCCCCCTTACCTCTCCAACCGTGGCAAAAGCTAGGCTGGGAAACGGGTATTTCTCAGCCTAGCGCTATAGACTGTTACGACAAGGTGGCAGGGTAAGGTTTACTCTGCATGACAGGTTTTAAAAATTGGATTATTACTGAGATTCTGATTGTTGGCGTGCCATCTCAACTCCTTTGAGAACACCAAAGGTGACTAACCCTGCTACTGCCACAACACCCGCTACAGGTAAAGCTACGGTTGTAGTGGTGGTAAACCCTATAACTCCAAGAATCCCCGGAGCAGAAGAAGTAATTGTAGCAATTGTCACAGAACCACCCCCAGTAGCTGCCGCTGCACTGGTAATAGCACCCACCATTTTCAAATCATCCATAGCTCTTCCCTAAGATATCTAAAATTTCGTTTAATTGAAAAACAATTTCTTGAGTCCGTATGCTGCTAAACCGACAACAGCACCAGCAGCAACAACGGGTGCTGCACCAATTGCAACAGCGGTTCCACCAACTGCTAAACCCATCCCACCTACTGCACCAGCTACGGTTGCTCCCGCAGCAGCACCACCAGCAACATACCCAATTGCCTCTGTTTTATCTACAGAGTCATCTTTATGATTAGACATTTATCATCCTCCAAAAGAAAGGGATTACAAGTCCTTATTGCACCTTCAACCCTTTTCAATTCAGTGTCTACGGTGAAAATACTTAAACATCAACTCTTTACATAAAGACCTGTGCCAGCCTCTCTGACATCTCCGACCGCACTAGACCCGCAACACTCCGACCGCTCCGACCGTGACAACGGGGCTAGACCATGCCAGACGTGCTTAGGATGCAAGTTAGGTGATCGGGAGATAGGTATTGATAACAGGCTTTTGAGATACCTAACCTCACTCTGCAATCCCGCCGTAAGAGTTTCAAGCTCTAGGTTGGGAAATAGGCTGTGCTCACCCGACCGTGGCTCCTTTAAGCTGTGAGTCAAGCTCTGTCTTTATTCTTTAGCGCTTGAGTACCTGAGCTTGATGCAGAAATTGGTCGTCTTCCGTAACTTATTGGGTGTCAATTTTGTCATTTATACAATAACTCCCCCCATTGCTATATAAAATCACTATAATAATTACAAACTATAATTCCCAAAAACAAAAATTATGACAGACCTAAAAGCTTGGCTCCAAGAAGTAGTGGACGAGACTGAAAATATAGATAAGCAATCTCATGATAATTACATCGAGCATTTTGAAAAAGAACAAATAGATCTACACTTTATAAGAAAAACAATTTTTCGAGAAAAGCCTAAAAATGAGGAAGCATTAAAAGAATACTCTGAAAATATGAAGATAGGCTTAGTTCAATTTTATGAAAAATGGAAAAATAATAAGAAAGATAAAGAGAGCTTAGAAGAAGCCTCTAAACCATACGTCATACCAGCAGATGTTTCCTTAATAACAAAAATAGCTGTTGTTTTATATGAATTGAAACAAGAAAATCCAGAACAATTTAATTGGTTTTGTAAAACATTTTTGTAAGAAATAGATACACAACAGATTGTATATTAAGTGTTTTACAGGTTATGGCAACAGTGTCTTACAGGTTATGCAATAGTGTCTTACAGGTTATGGCAAGGGTATATGACACAGTATATATGGGTTGGGGTTATTTAAAATTCAACTTTGATATACCTAACTTCACCCTGCAACTTTAGAACCTCTTTTCTAGAATCCCCGGACAATTAGAACAAACCTCACCCTGCAGCTCGCATAACTCACCCTGCAACCTGCACCTCCCTGGGTTGCACCCTGAGCTGATCGTAATTTTTGCCCTAAAGTCTCAAACTAAAAAAAGTTTTTCGGGTTTGGCCGTTGATCGAGCTTCCGATAGCAAATTCTCTAGTAGCTAGGTCAGGATAGAAGCATATCCTGACCCAGGGTCTAAAAGTGCTAAGGCTAGGCGGGGATAACCAATATTGCGGGTATAGCTGGTAAAAGTATAGTCATTGATAGACATGGGAGGCTTCAAGTCCCTCCCCCTTCACTTTTACTTTAAGCGGATTGACCCGCCTCGGCTGAACTACGCAGCTCCCTATCCCATCGCTAAACGCATTTGGGATTGCTTTTCTAAGAATGTTAAAAGAAGCATTCACGTCAGAATTAATTAACTGGCCCGTCGATGTTTTATACAAACGCTTAATCCGTTTTCCAGTAAAAACAGGCTCTTTTTCTGTTTCCCCGTAAACAGGAATTGGATCTAAGCCCAGAAAATAGGCCTTGGAGGTAAAAGACTCTTCCTGCACAATTACCTTAATTCCAACCAAGAAAGCTTTGTATTCCAGCATCTCAATTAATCGAGCGTGAGGAATGCTGACAAAGTTTTGGTTAGTCTGCTTCCCAATATTGATATCGGTTTTCCACTGTGCGTTCTTGCCAATCACTAGCGTCCCAATTCGTTGCGCGACCAAAATATCAACAATCGTGCGACTCGCATGATGCAAGTAATTGTCTACTTTTTGATTGCGGCAGCGAGTTAGTCGCTGAATCCGAGGTGAAGTTTTGCGGTTCCCTTTCAATTGGGATTGCAATCGAGCTTTGCGCTTGTTGTAGAACTGGTTGATCGACTTCAATGGTCGCCCGTTAATCAACAGCGGGACAAAACCCGGTCGATTTGAAGTTAACGCCACTAAATTATTCAATCCCAAATCAATACCGGCGGCAAAGTCATTATCTTTGGCGGTGGACTCCGGTTCATTGTAAATTACCTCAATTACATAAGAATCGCATTTCGGAACCAGTCTAACTTGACAAATCTGGTTGGGATTGAGTTGGGTTTTAATTGAAAGTTCAGTGCCGGAAAGTTTAATGATTCCTTTCTTCAACTGTTTGCTGCTAATTGCTTGAATCGTGTAGACGAGAAGGTTTCGTCCTTTGATTTTATCTTTGTATTTCGGTAGCTTTGGGCGACCAGTAAACTTGGAAGAATCAGTTTTGTAAGCCTTAACTGCCTCAAAAAAAGATTTCCAATTCTTGTCTAGCACCATCAAGATTTGCTGGCTGACTTTAGCAGGCAAAGCCTTGTATGCTTCATGAGACTTCATCAATCGGTTCATTTCGTTATAACTGACATAACCCCATCCATAAATAAAGCTCTGACGAATAACGTAATTGGCGGCATTGTAGAGGTTTTTGGACTTGAAAGCTAGTTCGTCAATTTGGGCGAAACGGTGTTCCGTAGATTTAATGATGTGCCTCTCTGTTAGTTGCATTTGAGATTTCCTTTCTTCAGGCTGTGCGTATTCCTTATTCAACACTCACAACATAATACCATTATTGTTTATAATTGATTATAAACTCAATGAAGTTTTACAATACACCAAACTAAAACTGGCATCTTGGGGTTAGGTTAAGGCTGACTTTTGCTTTTCTTCCAAACTTTAACTAGCCGTCTAAAATCCTCATTTTCAACGTTTGTCAGCAGTGCTTTGACCGATTCTTTGACTCCCAGTTCATGCACTTGACAATAGACATCATTGGCGGCTGCGGGGTCTTTGTCGGCAATTGCTTGGAGTATCCGCTTCGATAGTCTTTGAACCAACTCCTCACTGGTGGCAACTCCGTCGGTGGTTGGTTCGACTGACAGAGTGGATTCATCGGATGAATGCGGGGTGTGAAGGGGTTCGCACGGGGTTAGCAAGGGGTTTGTCGGTTGGCTTAAATCCGCGTCTGGTAAGGGTTCTGGTATTTTAACGGGATTGGTGGGGTACGAACCTACTTTTTCTACTATTTCTGACTGATGACTTGTGATTTGGCTTTCCTCAGTCAACGAAGAAGAAGAAGATTCTAAGTTTTCTGAAAAGTTTTGAAACTCTAAACCCTGTAAATGGCTGTAATTCCCGTCTGATGAGGATTCGGAACCCCTTACTAATCCCGTATCCACCCCGTTTAGCCCTGTGTTGTACCCCGTATCAGTGGGAAGATTCTGGGGAATAAGCGCTGAAAGTGAATCAGAATGAGTGGGCGATGTTTCCCCCTGGTCGCGGAACCTCAATCCTTCAAACCAACTGCGGCCGCCGGAGCGCTTCCACTTGACACCGCTAAGTTCGAGGTAATCGGTGCACAGTTCCGAGAGCATCTTGGGATATTTGATATGAGAAACCGCTTTGAGATTGGAGTCGCACCAATTTTTGTAATGTTCGTAGAGTTTACCCGTCGGCGTAGAAGCAGTCGGGTCTACAATCAAACAATCGTCGAAGTGAGCCGCGACGCTGTTGGTTTGCAGCTTCATCTCCCATTCTTGGAGTTTGAATTCTGCAATCTGATTCTTGCCCACTCCTTGAATGCGTTCGCTGACGGTGCTGTCGGAAAGGTTAAGAGCTACGGCAATAAGCTGAGAGATTTCTGCATCCATCCCCGCTTCAATTTGAGAATTGCGTAGCACCGTCGGTAAGGGATTATCGAAATGAACCAGGCACAAGCGGCGGTCTAAACCAGTCGTATCGCCTACAAAAATTGGGTTGTTGCTTCCCACAATTAATAAGCCGTAGAAGAAAGCATCAGAAGCCGATTTGTACACTTCCCGGTAGCTGACGGCATCGCCACCAGTCAGGGATAATATTGCATCCACACCCGAAGCAGCGCGTTCGTCGGGACAGGCTACCAATTGTTTATCGATGATGCTAGCCATTGTCGAGCCGTCATCCATATTTCTGAGCTTGCATCCCTTCCAGTTCTCTCGCCCTACTATTTTTTGAAGCAGCCTGATAAATGTACCCTTACCGCTTCCCGGTTTTCCGATTAAGTGAACGAACATCTGCAAGTCAAAGAACCGGAATTTGAGCAATCCGTTGATGACTGCCAACAGCTTCAGGATTTTCTGGCGGTCGCCCTGCATTGCCGTATTCATCCATCGGTAGGTGTTCGGGCAGTTGTTGCGGAGGATGTCAATCGCATCCGAGTCAGTTCCCGTCAATGGCTTGTATTGATAAGGCAAGTATGAGGTAAAACCCATGCCCGGAGAATGTTTGAGGATTTCCCCGGTGTTGCTATCCCACACCGAATCATCGAAAGCGATGTAGCGTTTTCTATCCCAGATATCCCAATGCTTAACTCGCAGGTCATCAGTCAGGAGGCTGAGCACGTCGGTGATGTAGCTAGAACCTTTGTACTCAATATTTCTGGCATCAATGGTGGTTTTGACCAGGGTTCTAAAATTCCCGTCGTCGGTACGTTCCCAATGCTTGCCCGTCCAAATCCGCCAAGTTTTGGTTTCGTTATCGAATTTCCAAATCTGCCCGTAATCTTCAGCTAATTGGCGGGCAAGCTGTCTGGGCGTGGGTGGCTTTGATGCTGTTTTGTTGTCACCTTCGTCGTCAAGATTGCTCTCCCAGTCCTGAAAGCTGACTGACTTCATAAGCATCCGCCTGAACTCTTCTATTCCTTTTTTCTGGATAAAATCATCCATACCTTTGGTTTCTCCCTCAGTGCCAGGTTCCCATTGTCCCGTGATTGTACGAACGGGTACACCAAACTTAAGCAACTGGCGGCCGAGTTTCCGCTGTTCCCAAATGACGCTGGGATTGGTGGCTGCATCTGCATCGAAGGCAATGATGAACCCAAAACCGGCACGGGCGTAGAATTCCAGTGTGGGAACGAGATAACGCTTGTTCTGCAAATCGCTAGCCTTGGCAGTCAGCCCCATACTGATGCCCATCAATGCAATTGTCGGTAAATCGCGGCTGCATCCGGCGATCGCCTTAAAAACCCCTTCGGTAATCAGGAGATAGGGATGGTCGTCAATGCGGTAGCAATGTTGCTTGAGATTTTCTGGCTCCCAGTAGCCTTTATCGGTGGGATGCTGGGGTAAGAATGCGTCGTATTCTCCCACTGGTGTGCGGTATTTGGGCGCTTTCTTGCAGCTTTCTGATTTCCAAGGTTTATCGGGTCTGAATTGAAATTGCGTGGTTTTTCCCACAAACAGGATGCCGCCAGACTTTGCCGTGTACCCCAAGTAAACTGATGCCTCGTCCGCAGATACGGTGCGGCAGTTGGCGTAACTCCAATCATTCAACAGCCCCCGGCTCTCAATGTGGCTCTTGTGTTTGGGGGAAAGATAAACGGTAGATTGAATTTGCTGTACAGCGTTCATAGATGCCTCTTTCCGCTACTCATAGCGGTGTGTGCTGGTTTTGTTTGCAAAAACCCGCTATCTGTAGAAGAGACGGCTCTGCCACAACTACCGTTGAAGTGCAAAGGTGCAAAATCTGCGGTAATGGCAGAAATGAACTATGATGAATTTAAAGTTTTTGAAATTTGTTTGTCTGCCGTCTCTTCTAAAGACTGCGGACTCTTTTTTTTGGTCTGGTTTAATCGATGCGGTCGCTTGTTGGCAACAGCCTTTTCCAATTTTATACGCCGGCGTATTGCCAGCGAGCGTTAGCAGGCAAGGAATTTGGGAATCGCAAAATCCCAATTGTTGCCCAGCGCCATTAACCCGGTTCCTCCTCACCTCCCGGAATTCTCCAAGGGTCGATGCCGTTCTCTCTAAGCAGGCGCTCAAAGTAGTCGCGCTCGGCTCTGGCTTCATCGTCAACCCAAAACGCTTCTCTGATATCGCGTTCGAGTTCTTGAACTCGTTGGCTCAGGAGCTCGTTTCGTTCCTGCTCGGTGCGGGTAACGCCGAAAGCTTCGTCAAACCGACGTTCGAGAGATTCGGTAATCAGTCCCATGCTCATAGTTAAGGCAGCTTTGTTCCCCCGGTGAGCTTGCCACAGCCAGTAAGCGCTGGCAATTTCTGGAGGGACGGACAGAAACCGACTTTGCCCCCGACTACCGGGCTCAGACTCGATTTCGATTTCTTTTCGCTCAAAAATCGTACTCGTGTAACCCTCACCCAGCAAGCTTTCGCCGGCGTTTGACCGTAAAAAATCGGACATGTTGCGTCGGGATAACCCCGCTGCTTCGGCTACTTGGGTTGGGCTGCGTCCGATACGAGCCGTCTGGCACCATGAACCCATCGACTGTAATGGAACCTATTTGCCCGATCGCCCCCCAGTCCTTCTAGCTCGGCTCGGTTAAGGGCAGACCGGCTCGAAAAATCAACTCGGCAGTCAACCTCAACTCCGGGAAAGCCAGCGACTCAACTGTGTCTGAGCCTCTAAACTGTTTGACCTGATACTCGCCGTCTACCAGTTGGCAAACCGAGATAGTGGGTTGTTTGGGAGTGCCGATGAATTTGCGGCCGCCCAAACCGAGATAGTCCACAATCCAGTATTCGGGGATGCCCATTTCTTCATAGTCGGCAAATTTGAAATGATAATCATCCCGCCAATTCGTACTGACTACCTCTACAGCCAGCCGCACCGAAGAACCCATCGTGATGATGGACTCCCTTTCCCAGCGCGGTTCGTTTGCCAGAGATGCTTGATCTAGGACAATTACATCGGGCTGATAACCAGCCTCATCGCGAGTGGGTTTAAGCAGGCAGTCACCGGGGATGGAGTAGGGTAATTCGCGTCGGTCAATTTCAACTCCTACTTTTAAGCTGATAAAACCTGTAACACCAGAATGGCGGCCAGTTCCTAGAGGCATTTCAACAATTACTCCATTGTGCAGTTCGTAGCGGCGAATAGAGTTCTCTGGATACCAGGCTGCGAACTCATCAAACGTGATTGTTTGGGGGATTGTTTGGGTTTGGCTCATGTTGCTGTTTCCTCTGAGTTGTTGGTTTTGAACTGCGATCGCAACGAAACCGGATTCCTCATCCGCTCCGGGGTGTAATCCGTATACGTTTCTCCCAGCAAAGCTTTATATCCATTCGAGTGCAAAAATGTAATGCGTTAAAAATCGAAAGTGCCTCCAGCCTCAGAGAGCAAGCGTTTCAGAGCTTTTGAACGCAAAAAATCGAAAGTGCTTCTAGCTGGTTTTCCAACACATTCCGCCGCCTGTGTCTGGCTCATCCGATAACTGCCGTCTGGCAGCATGAACCCATCGACTGTTAGGGAACCTATTTGTACCGAGGTTCTAACGGCTCTAACTGATTCGGTCATAGTTTGCTCCCCTGTTATGCCTTTAATGTTCCGCTTGCTGATTGTCCCAGACTTCCTGTGCTGCGCTTGGGCAAAGCCCAACAACACTACTACCGAGTTTTAACCATTCGTTACATGATATTATCGTGTAAATTCAAACGATTCTATCTCTATAAGATACCATAACATATATGGTAAACGAGGTAGTTTATGTTTGCACTAAAAAGACGTTCTATAGATAAATTTGTAAAACCTGTGAAAGCACGCGAGTTTTGTAGGCTGTGGTTTGATGCCGATGCCCAGATGGAAGCTACCAGAGGCTATAGAGCGGAATGCGTTCGCTTGTTGAGCCGCATCCTAGCCGTGCAAACAGAGACTATTTCGAGTAAATGGGGAAGCGGCATTGATTTTGAGAAAATGCCCGAACAGTACGAACGCACCCTCGCTTATGCCAATTCTCTTCGTTCCATCCTCGACGCGGCGGGCAGCAATCCCGAACTCTCCAACATCATTGCCGAACGCCTCAAACAATCGCGCTAGCAAATAACCCGAAATTAATACCTTCTAATATATGGTAAACTTCTTGACAGCCCCGAACGCAGGTTTTAGGGTGGGAGTGACGCCCCGGCGCAGTGCGGCAAACACAGATGCCGGGACTTCTCCCATTCGCTGATAACACCAGCTACCAAGGAGCAACCTTATGTTCGCAGACTACGGGCAGCCATCGCAACCCGCCCGACCAAGCTTTGTAGAAATACCCAATCCCCGCGTTACCACCGCAATGGGACGCATGGAAGTGACCGACGTTCGCTCTGAAACCGTCACCGGTCGCGTGTTGGATGACCAAGATAATTTGATAGAGGAAGACGGAAATCCAGTTTACCTGTGCGTTCGGAAGTCAGAGATTTTGTGTGACACCGAACGAGCCAACATGATGAGTTGGTGGGAACTGGGGGAACAAGCGATTGCGGGACACACAACGCCCCGAAAATATTCCCTTGAATCCTTGATTAATCGCTTGGACGGACTCAACTTAGATGAGCTCTACACTTTACGAACCTTCGTTTGTTTGGAGAGTGACCCGTTTCAAGCATATTCGGGTAGCGTCAACAGCGACTTATCCCACTTGCAGGCTTGGTTCCCGACAGTGCGAGTTCTTGAGCGTGTCGAACAAAACCAACTAGCAAGCGCGCTGTGCTGGCGGATAGCTAGCGACTCCAACGCACCGACAGCGCCTACACCGGGTGATGGGAGGAACGATTAATTATTGAGTTGATAGAAGATGCCATCTAAAGTTTCTCTTTGATTCCGGTGAATGGGTTGAGTTTTTTTATTGAGCAATGATGCAACCTATAACTAATCACGCCAAGAAAGAATATCTGGAACATCTTCCATGCGACTAATTCCCTAGAGCTATTAGGAGGCTCGAATTATGATTACAAACTTTGATATTGGGTTGGAAACGGCACCAAGTTTCACACCACAATTGTTTTATTCGCAACATCTGGATTTTGTGCCTAGTTCAGATGATACTTTACCGTCGGTCATTACTGGTATAAACAGTTTGCCAGCTCAATCTGATGGCTGCGAACGGGTGAGGGTAATGGTTTTTGGATCGAGCTACGGAGTTACTTACATGATTCGCTGGCTTTACGGGCTACAGTTCGCTCATATCAGCGAGTGGAGTTTCCTGATGCCTGCTCCAAGTGAGGGTGAATTTATGAGCATTGTTACTAAGCGAATCCCATTGAATCCAACTAACTAATTGGCATCAAAGTTGGTAACAACTTGGTAACAACTTCTTCGGCGACACTGGCGATAGTTTCATCTGTATTAAATAAAAGCGATCGCCAGTTTCTTCCATAACATCAGTGAGGTATGCTATGACCAACGGCAACGGACTAAACGGCGATACGCCTAACGGTGATACGCCCCAACCAGATGCTATACAAAAGTTAACAGAATATGTTGAATCTGTGGAGATTTCTTTGGAAATCCAGGAAGATAAAACCGATGCCATTGAAGACCAGGTGGCAAATCTTACCGAACAAATAACCGAGTTGAAACAACAAGTGAAAGATATCTATGGAGATGAATCAGACTGGGAACGTATGTCAAAGACTTGACGGACTTATCGCACGCCGTCAGGATAAAAACCGATTGCAACAATCAAAGTTGGAGCGCACCAAGCGTTTGCGAGATGAAGCTTCCTTGACCCGACCTTTTAAAAAGTCTCCCCTGCTAGACTTCGTGGATGATTTGGTACATCGTCCCCCAAATCAAGAACAGATGCGCCAGCTCAAAGAACTACTTCTAGAAGAACAGAAGGCGATCGCTAAACTGATTGCCTTAGTTGACCAGCATCTAGAGTAGCGGTCTGCCGTTCACGAAACAGCCCAGCGACACCCCTTGCTGGGCTAATTTTGTTTTTTGTGGATGCTGGGAAATTGCGTCCGGGAAGTCTTGATTTCGTTTGACTTGCTGAATGGAGATTAGCTCCGAATTGAGTGAATGCTGCAAATATTGAAATCTCTCAAACAATCTTTTGAGCTAGTTAAAAATATGAAATTGTGAAGGTAACAGGTAAGAAATGCCCACCAGGGGACGGCAGGATACTACAAGCAATTTTCATAAAATAGAGCCAAACGAAGAGTAACGGTGAAGCGGGATTGTTGTTTCAATTCGCAGACTGTGACACTTATTTGATAAAATAATTAGATTGTCGTTTAGTTTTGCAGCGGGCGACCATCCCCCAATCTGGGGGTTTTCTATTTCGATGTTACTTGCTTGGTGAGCTAGTTGCGTGGTTTTCAAAGACTGCCCATCGAGCTATATTTTGAACGTGCTGTTTTGATATTGAGCTATCAAATATGGAGCTTACACAATACAGTTGGTGGGGCGAATCCAACGAACCGCCACCGCACCTGAAAACTAAAAAGCAACTGGGTGAACTTGGTTTATCGCCTCTGAAACCTTCAGGTGTTATTCCAACCCGAAAATACGATGTGTTTCTCTACGATATCCACAATCCCGAATGTTTCCGACCCAAAAGAAAGCCCTCTCCCAAACAGTTGGAAACTTTAGCAGCTAATCGCCTCAAAGCCAAAATCAAGCGGGATTATCGTGAGTGGTATCGCGAAGTAGGTTTCATAGAACGAGATAGAGTGAGTGCTGTTCTTTGGGCAAGAGAACAATTAAGCCAGAACGATTGGGTGATTCTGGATACTGAAACTACGGGGCTAGATGATGCTGAGATTGTAGAGATAGCAATTATCGATCGTCTCGGTGAAATGTTGCTGAATACGCTCCTCAAGCCCACAATTCCAATACCCGCAGAAGTAACAGATCTTCACGGCATTAGCGATGCAATGGTAGCCGATGCTCCGAGTTTCCCCGAAGTCTATCCTCGCATTGATGCAGCTCTTAAAGATAAGCGAGTATTAATCTACAATTCTGCTTTCGATATCCAAATTTTAAATTACTGCTGTCGGCTTCACAGTTTGCCCATTTTAAAGTTGACAAAGCGTTCCGATTGTTTGATGGAATGGGCGGCACAGTGGAGGGGAGATTGGAGCAATTATTATAAAGATTATAAATATTTTCCTTTGCCTGATGGAAACCACCGAGCGTTAGGAGATTGCACGGCTGCTCTCAAATTAATTAACAAAATGGCAGCGGATTCGGATCAAATCAATTGCCCCGTGCCGATTCCTGAGAGTAAGCGTAAATCCCAAAGTCAATGATGCCCCGTTAAATTGAGAGAATGTCAGCAGTCTGGAAGAAGAAGCTTATGATGAAGCAATTGGAGTTATCCCCAAAACCATGACAAACACCGATCCCCCTGACTATGCTGCTCTTATCCGCGCTGTAACTCCCAACAGCGAACGAAAGCATCCTGAGTGGCTAGACCCAGGACAGCCGCTCTTTTCGCCCAAGCGCGGACAAGGCGAGGTTATGTCTTGGATGGGTAACATACTCATAGCAAAGTTTCCCGGATACTCGATTCCCGTTCAATTCAAAAATTGGCAGCAATCTGTCGAAACGGGTGAAATCGCTCCTGTTAGCGCACCAGCATCCTCATCCCAATCTGAAG
Source organism: Microcoleus sp. S36b_A4 (assembly GCF_036700645.1). Classification (NCBI taxonomy): domain Bacteria; kingdom Bacillati; phylum Cyanobacteriota; class Cyanophyceae; order Oscillatoriales; family Microcoleaceae; genus Microcoleus; species Microcoleus sp. S36b_A4. Next base: position 32,363 of record NZ_JAUBPI010000031.1, read on the forward strand.
AAAAGGGTGCAGGTGAAGTAGAATCTGCTAGCTTTTGTCAGGTAAGTGCAGCAGAAATTGCCGCTATTCCTCAACCCAAATTTAGGGCGATCGCGCAAGAGTTAGCTTCACATCTTAGCGCTGTTCGCATTACCCCTCCCGCATCTGGCTCGTTGTACGCCATTCCAAGAGACTTACCCTCTCCCTTACAAAATGCTCTTCGGGGATTGGGAATTCACGAACTGTATTCGCATCAAATTGAAGCCTTAGATTGCTTGCGTCAGGGTGGCGATTTAAGTATTGTGACTCCCACAGCATCGGGGAAAACCCTGTGTTACAACCTCGCAATTCTCGAAAATTGTCTGAATAATCCCCAAACTTCTGCGCTCTATATCTTTCCGCTGAAAGCTCTAGCTTTCGATCAGTTTCGCAAACTTCAGCGCATTGTCAAAACATTTCCTCAAGAACAGCGGGTAAAAGTTGGACAAATGACAGGCGATATTCTACCTGAGAAACGTTTGGGAATCTTTGTGCCTCATCTCCCCAATATTTTAGCGGTCAGTCCCGACTTGCTGCATCATCACTTATCCAAGACTCCGCGCGTCTCACAATGGGAACCCTGGCGAGAATTTCTGCGGCGGTTGCGGTGGGTAGTGATTGATGAAAGCCACTCGTATACAGGCGCTTTTGGTGCTCATTTTACTAACCTAATGCGCCGTTTGCGTAGGGCTGTAGACAGCGTGGGAGGCAACAGCAGCAAGCTCCAATTTATTTGTTCTTCTGCCACAATTGGCAACCCCCGAGACATGGCAATGCGGTTTAGCGGTAGAACGTCTCAACCCGACCAATTGCATTTAATTGAAGGCAGCGGGGCGGGTACTGCTGGAAAAACTGTTTTGTGTTTAGCTCCCAGCGACACGGCGAATTCCGATGCTTGCAAGATTGTGTTATCTTGGCGGCAACAAAACTTAAGCGGAATTGTTTTTTGCAATAGTAGGGGAGCCGTTAAAAAACTTGTAGATTTAATTCAAAAAGAAAGTACGCGACACGGAAATAGTTATTTAGCACCAAAAGTTACTGCTTTCTACGGTTCTTTAAAAAGCGACCGCCGCCAAAATATCATCAACCAACTGCAAAGGGGACAACTTAAAGTAATTATTTCCACATCAGCACTAGAAGCGGGCTTAGATTTACCGGAATTGGATTGCTGTTTGGTGAAGGGATATCCCGGTTCTATTATGTCCTTTCGCCAACGCTTGGGACGTGCTGGAAGAATCAGTCCGGGATTGGTAATCTTTTTGCCAGTTGCCCAAAGTTCCCTCGACTACTATTACGGCCAGAATCCCAAGCAATTGCTATCAGGAGAAGTAGAAAGCGCCGCATTCAATCCCAATTATCCCACCATTGTGAGCAAACACATTGAATGCTGCTGCGTCGAAAGCGGTTTGCCTGCTGTTGAGGTAGAAAGTCGATTTGATGCTGCAGGAGGTGCTGTTGCTGAGGCACTGTTGGAGCAAGATAGACTCTTCCTCTCTCCCAACAGTACGCTCCGAGGGTGGGGAAATCCTCATCTAAAAGTCAATATTAGAGGCAGCGCTATAGATGCTGTGGAATTAATTGACGAGAATACGGGAGAATCCTTTGAAGAAATGTCGCGAGATATTGCCTATCGAGAAGTTTTCCCCGGTGCAATTTACACGGCTTTTGACGAAAGCAACTCTTTAGTTACTTATCGGTGTCAAAGCTTAGATACCGAGCAGAACAAAGCAATACTCCAGCCTTTTGAAGAAGACCCCAGCTTGTTTACCGAACCCGATTTAGGGTTGCAAGTCGAACTTTTAGAAAACCTAGAAGAACCCCGCATTATCCCTACCAGTTTACCCGAAGGAAGGTTGACGTTAACTTTGGGATGGGGGAAAATTACATCAGAAGTAACGGGCTACAGCCTTTGCAAAAGAGAATACCGACACACTTGCACTAATGTCAAATGCCGTCGCCACCAACAGCCCGTTGAAGGTAAAATATGTCCGTCTTGCGGTCGGAATTTGAAATCGAGCGAAATAAATAAACTTATAAAATTAGTCTCATTCAATCCGCCCTATCAAATACAATATGAAGCTCCCGTCGTTAAAGTCGAAGTAAATTCGGGTATGATCGGAGCAATTACAGAGGAAGTTAAGCGTCAAAGAGCTAGTGCAAGAACCCAATATGGAGATGATATACCTCAAGAGTTGGAAGGTTTGTTTAAAAGCCCTCCAGTTGCAGTTGCGTTGCACAGTATGGCTCATCAAATTCAATTAGCAGTTCCTCTCGTCGTCCTTTCCTCTACTCGCGATGTAAACTGTACGGTAGAGCAAGAGGATTCGGGTATCGTCGCCTATTTTTTTGATACCACAGATGGGGGAAATGGAGCATCTGAAGAAATCGGGAAGCAGTTACCGTTATTCGCTGCTAAAGCCATGTCTCTAGCCTTAAATTGCGAGTGTTCTGACGGGTGTCCTAAATGCTTGATTCAGCTTGGCTGTCCCCAACAAAACCAGGGATTGCACAAGAAAGTCGGTCTGTTTCTGCTTGAAGCAATAGCTACAAATTCTTCAAGTTAACAGTTTATAAATTGTCCAGTACCTATTCCCCAGAAGAAGCGATGAGCTCCCAATCCACCGCATCATCGGGAAACAAGAATAACTGCCCCGGCGATACGTTGGACTGACCGCGATTGTGGTAGGACAGGTGACACGCGGTACACAGAGCGACTAAGTTTTCAGGGCGGTTGTCCTCCGGTATCCGGTTGCGGTGGTGCACCGCCAAAGTTAAAGCACACCGTTCAGATTTGGTTAAACCGCTTTGTTTACCGGGTCGGAGGCATTGTTGATGGCACTTTGCACAACGCCAAAGAGCACTTTCCTTGACCGAGAGCGCAATGTCAGACCAATTGTCGGGATACCTTTTTGGTTTTGCCATAGTTCATCTCTCACAATTGGCGATCGCTTTTCCTGTTACTACCGACTCCCTCCAGTTTACAGAGCTGCGAAACCCCTAAAAACACCGCTGCAATAAATTTCCAAGTTAGCTTCAATCCATTGAGCAGTTTCTAGATATCCCAAAGCTACGGCTTGAAGGCGCACCGTGTTGGCATGGAACATATTGGTCGTGTTTGCCTCTCGAACTGCATCAATCCCTTGAAGGATGTGTTCTGGGATTTGGATAGGTTCCTCTGACTCTAGGGAACTGGGCAGCTTCCCAAGAAACCCATATTCCTTGACCCGCAGCTCGAAGTTAGCCTCAGCTTCTCCTAAATCGGTGAAGTAGCGGCCGTAATAGAACCCACCATCCTGGGCATTGAAAAAGTGCGTTACCCATTCTTCATTAGGACGCCATTCTCTGAGAGTAATGTAACCTGGGGCTTGACCGCCGTCACCGGGGATGGGATGCGATTTTAATATGCGTTGACTTTGAGCGTTCATAGATAATTTGTGTGTGTTGAACTAGGAGAATTTTTAGTCGATCGGCTTGAGTAACTTTAAAACTAAGTAGCAACTGTCGCAGGGGTGCAGGGCGCGTTGCGGGTGCACCGGTATTCTTTCATCTGATTGGCTAAGCGCGAGGTTTGAGAAACTGTAAAAGTTCGTCTCCGTGTTTTCCAATCGGGTTATAGCCTATTGGCAGCCAAAAGTAATCAGACGCCCAATAATCGCCGTCAAAATCTTTGAGCCACCAATCGTCATCTACACCGCCCAAACAAATCTTTTCTACGTTAAAGTAAAGCTTGATTCGTTGAAAATTATTAGCCATCGGTTGAACCATCAATCAAAAAGCTGGGGGGTGCTCAAAAGCAGGTTGCCAGTTACTATTAATTAGCCTACCCGTTTTTGCTGCATTGTAGTTCCTCTCCAAAAAAGAGCGGCGCTTTGGTTCTGAATTACCCGTCTGCTGTATCAGCGTTTCTTTGAGCGGGTGGTGGCTGCCAATCAAAAACTCGTTCCTGGTGTGGAGCCTTTCGAGATAGCGTTGATGGGGGAGTTGGTCGAACTTACCGCCCATCCCGCGATTGCAGCTAACGCAAGCGAGCACGAGATTCCAGATGCCGTCAACGGGATGGGCGATGCGGTAGTTGATGAGAACGCGCGGAAAAAAATGGTCTACATCCGTTAAATCTGCCGCACTGCTGATAATTGAAATCTCGCCAAAGCAGTAGAAACACTTGCCCTTTTGATAGCCGTTCAAAGCACCGCGGCACGAGGTAATGTTGACACGGCTCATGGGTCGCTGAACGAACAGCAGTTCGAGGTCTGCATCGCAATCCACATTAATCAGGTGGCGGGATACTTTCAACTCCCATGCCGTTTCTACCAACCGCCACCGCGCGTCAACCTCAGCAGGTAAGTTCAGCGCTCGCTCGCTCTCCAACATCCGAAATAACTCGTCGGTCAGGGCGATCGCTTTAGCACCCCGGTGTTCGTAAGCAAAGAAACGCAGCGGTGTCTCCGCTTGATTGACGTTGTGGAACTTGTCGAGCACCACCTTGAACCCTTCTTTCGCCGTAATCGAAATCAACTCCTCGTAGCTAATCTCACCCCGGTCGTATCGGCGGCAAGCTTCCAAGAAGGGGTAGGGAACATTGGTTTGTTGAGATTGGCTATCACACACGCGCAGGTGTTCCAGAGTATGCCGCGCAAATGGCTCTGCCAGCTCATCCAAGGTGATGATGCTTTTACCACCGGGCGCTAACTCCAAGAGCGACTGAGCTAGCGCAAACTTGTACGAAGCGACGTTCTTGCCAAAAAGGATGATGCCCCGCCAATAATCCTCTATTGATGGTGCATCTCCCCAGAAATGTGACATACGCGCCTTGACAATAGTTCGTAAACTAACTACACTAGCTAGCAGGTTATCAAAAAGGCGATCGCCCGAGTCCGGTCAAAGTCGAGAGCGATCGCCAGCACCCAAAGCAAGTTCGGATACAAGGTTAATGAAAGCACAGATTTACGTGAATAGGCACATCACTGCCGCCAACAAAAAAGCTAGCAAGCTCAGGGGAGTTTTGGTGGACGAAAAGGCGATCAGCATCAACACTTACTTGGGGTCGGTCTATGCCAAACGGGTAGAGTTCACCAGCGGCTGCGTGTTGATTCAGGATGCGAGCAAAGCTCGGTGTTCGGGAGCAACGATATGGATTGAAGCTGCATTTGAGAGTTTGGTGATAGACGGGGAGGCAGCAGACCGAGCGATGTTCAAAAAGGAGGGAAGATGACAGTCGTTCAGACAATCCCAGAATCAAGGTGCATTTAAAAATAACTGCATCCCGCGCAAGTTGAAATCGACAGTTTCCTCAGAAGCAAGATATTAGGTTTTACAGGAGGGCGAGTATGCTCAAAGGCAAAGAATACATGACTCAATCACAGCAAGTTTTGGTTGCAGAATTCGAGGCTGAAATTGAATCGGAGTACGCACTGTGTATAGCTCAGATTCAAAAAGCCAAGCAAGCCATTGAATCGGGTACGACAGACTTAACCGAACAGCAGCAAAACTTAGCCAATTCCGAAATTGATGCGCTCCGCAAGTATTGGCACGAGCGGTTAGAAGCTCTCATCAATCTTGCATCCTGGAGAGCGCCAAAATTGCTCCAACAATTGAACGAAAAGTATCTTCACGATATTCATTAATCAACCTGTGTGCAAGGGCAATCTATTCATCACCTAAACCAATAACTCGGAGCCTAGCATCATGTATCACGAATTACTCGAAATACTAGCAGTAGAGCTAGCCAGACGACAGGGAGACTCCCTTAGAAACACCAATACCAATAATCCCAAGTTTCAGGTCTACCCAGCAATGGCAAAAGTTTCTCTTGAAACCATTGATGGGTTGCTGAAAGAAGAAGGTATCACGTTCAAAGAGCTGGAAGTTTACACGATCGGGCGAACATCTTCCTCTCCCAGTGCCAACATTCTGCTGTTGGATGAATTGACCGACAGACTGATCGTTAATCTAGCTAAGGTTAACGGACTAAAGATTGAAAAGATATACTTGGGCGATGTCATTATCCAAGTGTATTTAGGAACGGTCAAAACTTGTTTGAGTGTAATCGATAGTTTTCTATCACAAAGAAAGCTAGAGTTTGAGGACTTAAAAGTGTCCGCAATGTGTCAGATACCAACCATATCAAATTAGGAGGCATAACAATGTATCACGAATTACTCGAAAGATTAGCGCTTATACTAGCCAAAACAGAGGGCTGGGAAGTAGAAGATATTCATCCAGGCAATCCCAGAATGAAAGTGTATTTAAAGATGGCGGCATCCTGCTTGGGTGAAATAGACAATTATCTTGAAGAACAAGAAGTTGAATTCGGGGACTTGGAAGTTAATGCCAAGTATGATATGCCGCAATCAATGAATCAGGAGGAACAACAAACATGAATCAACCCAATCAATACGACGCCGTACTCGGTGGCAACAGCCCTGGGCCACGGCAAGGAAGCGCGGTTATGGGAATAGCGAACAGATACTCGGAACCGGAACACCGCCAATTTTGTTTGGACATGGCAGCAGCTCAGTTGCCAGTCAAGCATTATGATGGTCGCTTCTTGTGGTCTGGCCCGTCTGTAATAGTTGGCGACCTCCAAGATGTTCTCGGCGCAACTAAAGTCAAGTGCGTTTGGGATGAGGTGGGTTCTCGGTTTGTGGTGTATCCCAGAGCCTACAGCCACGGAGCGATCGCTCTCATGCGAAGTTTAGATGAGGCAGACATTCTCAGCATTTACTTTTTCGTGCAGGCAAGAAGGCAACCCCACAAAAGACTGGCAGAGAATTGCTTGAAAACTATCCATTCAGAATTGGGTTTAAAGGTGGAAATTTTAAAACTTATTACAACGGAGGGTGTTTCATGACTAAATACGTTCATTAATTCAGACATTTACTCAAGGTTTAGATGTCTTGCAGGTAGAATCCTTGCAACCAAAATGAGGAAAAAAATTAATGAAAATGACAGTAACTTGGGATACCTCCAAAGAACTGCCTGTGCCAACAGATGACGAACTAGAGTTCGTCGCAGGGTTGGCAATACAAGAAATGTACTCGCGCTTTGGAGAAAAAGGGGGGAGATTTCTTAGAGAAGGAGGTTACATATTTTGTGCTTGGCAGATTGGTTATAAAATAACCGAAGAGCAGTTTCCATTATTTCGGAAACTCTGCGAAGACAAGTGGAAGCTAATAATCCAGTACCTAGAAACCGAGTATCGAGTCCGCTAGTCGGTTATTTACTCGTAACACAATCAAACTTTAAGTAGGCACTATCTAAATGTTCGTAGCTCAATCCATCAGACAACCAGAACAGTTTTACTACGCTCATACTTTGTCGAGTGCTAGGCGCTGGAAAACGCGCAGGGGTGCTGACAATGCCATCGCTCAATACCCCAACAGTTACATAGTAATCGCAGAAGCGGAAATAGGTTCACCTGAACATCAAGAGCTGTTTCTGATAGCTCGCATCCAAGTAGAAAAAGCAGCAGAACAGGCTTATCGGAATCATAGTTCCGAGGCTTTCTCACCCGAATACCCTGACACTCATTTTGAAGAATTGGCGGTGCGGGCTTGGGAACGCTATCAGCAGCAGCGCTTGCAGGAGGCTGCGAGTTGAGTTTGTACGCCATCAGATTCAAAAAGGATACTCAAGTGCGCTACCCGCGATAAATTAGAAAATACTTCTTGGGTTAAAATGACAGATAGATGACAATAAACAAATCTATTCTTGAAAACTTGCAGGCGGTGATTGCTACAAAAGAGCTCAGGCTTGTTAATGGAGACAGCAATCGGTGGAATATTATCGATGCAAATGGAGTTATTTACGCGACGGTTGGCGAACGACTTTACGGGGGTTGGGAATATACTTTAGCTGAATCACTCGAACTATCAACACGGGACTGGATTGAAAAGCAAATAATTTTAGTGCTTTCTAGCGGCTTTTTCCTTCGCGTTAGGCAAGGAAGAAGCAACAAAATGTATTACGTTATCCGTTTAGGTACTAAAGAGAGTTACTTCTATGTTACAGAATTAACTAATGACTTTAAACTTGACATTAGCAACGAGATCCAAAACGCCAAGCAATTCAAAACCTCCGACAGTGCCTTGAGATTTATGTCGCGATATGTGACCCCCGGAATTCGTGGCGCTAATGTTTATAATCAATATGATGTTGCTATCGTAAAAATAGAACAAAGGAAAAAAAATGCCTAAAAATTCCTTGACATCCGAAAACTTAGAAAAATTACCAGTTCCTAATGGGTCAATTGAAGTGAACTATCAATGTACGGCGATCGTTCAGCAGCGGTTGCAGGAGGTCACAAGTTGAGCTTGTATGCCATCAGGTTCAGAAAGGATAGCAAAGTGCGCTATGCCACCGAAACGCAGGGAAACCCTGAGTACAACGCCATTGATTCGGCTACTTTGGAAGGAGCAAAGAAGTGGAAAACGGAACGGGGTGCCCAAAAGTATCTCGCATCTCATGTTTTGGTGGGACGGCAGGGTGAAAGAATCCAAGCCCGGTGGACTGAGATCGAAGTTGTGGAAATCTCACCGCAGCAACAATGGCATACCAATAATCCAGGCGTTATCAAAGAAGCCAAAGCTAAGTACGATAGCAAGCGCCCCGTGTTCTCGTTTCGCCCAAAACCTGAGATTTTAGAATGGTTAGAGAAGGAGCGATGCGAGGATGAAACCGATGCCGATTTGCTCAACCGAAAGCTGGGAAAGTTGATGAAGTTGGAAGAATGATCGAAGTGTCAGCTTTGTTTCTTTGCTTCACTTGCCCTCAGTTCCATCAATAATTGATACTTACCGATCAAATTATTGACTTTAGAGCTATCGATATTGGTGTGGGAGCCGACTGCATCACCTTGTCGCACCCTGCGGGCAATTATCTGCAAACTTTCTTGTAACTCTTGAATTTCAGACAACAATGTTGCTTTAACTATTTCCCTGTTCATAGATAACCTCACCTCTGAAAGCTCTACTGCCTGCTATTCTCCTAGTATAATAGAATTGGTTAGCGCTGATAAAGTTAGTTCCTTCTGCATGAGTTAACCTTAATACCCTGTCACTTATGGACGAACTAAACATCAAAAAACAGCTTAAAATAGAAATGAATGCTGCTTATAAAGCTTTCACAAAGAATCCGAGTGCTATCAATTATGTCAAGCTAGAAAGAGCCATGCTTAAATACCAAATGTACGACAAAAACCGAGCTCATTACGCAGCAGGTGGATAACAACACCGCACCAAACAGCAAATACAGCATCGACTCAATAAGTTAGCCCAACCTTAATTATTAGAATGAACAATCCAATTGAAACTACTGAAATAGAGGAATTCAAAGGATACTTGCAAGATTTAGCTGCTGTCATGAAAAAAGTACCGGGCAGAACGGATTGGAAGTACCGGGGTTTTGAGGAATTGGTTTTAGAGTGCGGAAGGGTGATGGAACCCAAACCGCTACCCAAAAACATCAAACAAGGTCAACCAAGACTTTGTTATGCCAATTGCCAGCGCTTAGTCTTAAAAAACCGCAGCCTCATTTACGTTGAAGGGTACGCAATGGCGGAAGGCGTGTCTATTCCGCTGCATCATGCTTGGCTGCTAGATGCCAACGGATACGTCATCGACCCGACTTGGCAACATCCCGGCTGTTGTTATTTGGGCATTCCCCTGGCGACATCGTGGGTAAAATCAATTTGGAATTCTCGAAAGCAGAAGGGACGCACTGATGAACTGAGCATTTTGCAGGGGAATTATCTCGAAGATTTTTCGATTTTCAAACAAGGATTCCCGGCGGAGGCTCTTGCTTAATTTTCCATTAGTTTAAGACCGTTGCCCATTAACTCAAATTATCAATCCACCAAAGAGGAAATGAAGAAATGACTAATTACATCAACACTATGGAGCTGGACGAGCTAACTCAAGATTTTTTATCCACTTTTCCTTCTCAGGTGCACATGGATTGGAGCGAGTGGCTTGAGAAAGCCGAAGCTTACGGGTTGAATGAGAATGAGATTGCTGAATTAGAGCAGTACCTTGAAAAGAGCGACCAGCTAACATCTCCTGTTACATTCGCAGGTCGGCGGTGGTGGTTGACTAAATCAGAGATTGGACATATTGAAGTGATTAAACAGTATTTCAGTGTCAATTGGGAAACAGAAGTTCTAAATAGAATGCAATCTAGAAGCTTGGGTGATATCAAGAAAGATTGGCAGTTAAAAGAAAGGAAGAAAAATAGTAAATATAATGAGCATCCCCAATCAAGCTAGAGAATTTGCAATTGTCCAACACGGCACTCAACAATACGGTGAGCATCCCTATTCCTATCATCTAGCTCGAGTATCTCAAGTGCTGAGCGAATTCGGTTATGCAGGCGATGAAGCGATTGCAGCAGCGGGATGGCTCCACGATACCTTGGAAGATACGCCAACAACTTATGAGATGCTGGTGTCCGAATTCGGGAAAGAAACGGCCGATATTGTGTGGGCTGTAACCAGTGAGCCAGGAGAAAACCGAGCAGATCGCTTCCGCAAAACAGCCTTAAAAATCCAGTCCAACAAAAAAGCTTTGATTGTTAAATTGGCTGATAGAATAGCTAACACCGAAGCTAGCCTCCAAAGCAATCCCAAACTCTACAAGATGTACGTCAAAGAGTTCCCGCTATTCAAAGAACTGCTGTACAATCCCCAGGATGTCGAGCTATTGCCCCTGTGGAACCGTTTGGAAAGCTCGAAGAAGTAAACCCAACATAACAGGAATTACAACGGTGAATACTCGAACTCAAACTATCTCAGCACAGCAGATAAAGGAATATTTAGAAAACGTAGTTGCTGCTGTCGAAACACCGCAGAAGAGAGCTAACTGGATGTACCAAAGGTACGAAGAATTGGTGCTGCGCTGCGGCTTCCCGATGGAACCGAAACCGTTGCCTCCAACCGTTGAAGCTGGCGTACCGAAGTTGGGTTACTGGAACTGCCAGCAATTAGCACTTGCCAACAGCAACCTCACCTACGCCGAAGGATACGCCCTTCATGCCGATGTTGGATTTCCAATTAGCCATGCTTGGTTGCTCGCACCCGATGGATATGCCATCGACCCAACTTGGGATACTCCCGGTTGCTATTTTGGAGTTCCGCTCTCTACAACCTGGGTGCAATCTGTTTTAGCAACGCGCACTCGCATGATGGATAACCTCAGCATATTTGAGGGCAATTACATCGAGGAATTCTCGCTGCTCAAAGAGGGATTGCCGAGTGATGCTTTTGCTAATTTATTGCGGTGAACTCAACTAAACGCTACGGGTTATCTATCGCTTGCACCGTTTCTTTGATGGTTCCACAGCAATTGTACGAGCAGTTGCAAGTGTTCGAGTTCGGGCTCGAAGCCACAACCTGCTTCCCAAGCCTCGGTTAAAGCTGCCCATTGTTCGGGAGTGTCGGGTTTTTGGCGCATGAGGGCGATGAAGTTGGTGGCGGTGCGCGCTTTTGCTGCATCAATCCCCAATTTTACCAGTTGCATTTCAAACGCGGGATGGCTGCTGTTGGCGAGGATGTCAGCGTAATCGGTGTCCAGCAAATCGATTTGTTCGAGTGGCGAGTCAGTCATTGGATGTATTGCGTGCGGTTGCGGTGTATCTATTATCACGCTCACTAATTTAAACCAAAATTTAAGTGTAAAACGTCACCTACATAAATAAGCAATCCTAAGTATAAAAAGGCAAACACAAACGGGACTCGTTTTTCAACAAACGTTAACTGCACGTACTTATCACGCCTATCTTTATTTTGTGTCAAAATTTCCCATTCTTTAGTGTAGCAAGGAAATGGCATTTGTTTTTCCATTTCGTTAATCACATCAAACTTGCTGGCGTTAAGTTTTTTGTAAGAAGCAATGTTCAAGTTCCATAAATAACACAGCATTATACCTAATAGCGAGGCAAAAACTATCAATATATTTTGGTAATCTGAATGGCTGCCTCGATTCGTCACTATAGACAGAAATGCTAAAAAACTAGACAGAAATGACATGTAGAAGTTACTAATCAAAACTCGGCGCGCACTTATTCTATCGGCCATTTCGACGCACAACTTATATTGTTCTAAAAAATGCGCTCGAAAACTATCTCCATATTCATCTGGCGTCATAAAGAATACCTCCGAATAGCATCAACAATTGAAGTTGTGTTCCAACCCACCATTTCACAAGCAGCATTTTGTACTGCAATGGGAATTCTTTCATTGCCCCAAGGTTTGATGCCAATGATTGGCTTATTCATCTCCTGGGCGATCTCAATTTCTCTTTGAATCCATTTCCGGTGTGCAGCGTACATACCGGAAATTATTATTACTGCCTGAGTAGGTCTAATTTGCAGAACCAGACCTTCATCTAATTGTTTGGTCGTTTTCACTAGAAGAGGTTCGTGTTCGGGAACGCTATAATTATGCCACAAAAAATGGTTGGCGTTCTTTAGCATCTCGACTAGCCTGTAGTAATCATCGTTGTGAATCCAAGCATGGCTTATGAAGAGGCGATAAACTCGTAAATCTGGCATAAATATAACCTCGTAAAGTGGCGTTTTCTACAATAAAAACTACTCCAATTGTAGCTCATTAAACTCATCATTGGATGTATTTTCGTATTTGATAGACTAGGAATTAGTCTGCTGTCTAGATTCCCAGCGATTTCTCCAAGTTTCGTTAAACTGGTCAACGGTGTAAGGTTCTGACGGCAATAATTCAGTTAAAGAGGAGTAGCAGCGATCGATTAGAAGCTCCTCCCATTTGTTTGCATACTCCAGGGATAAGGAATCGCCATCAGACCAATCCCGATGGTTCAACCCTGTTTTTAGATGGGAAAACTCCCGCCACTCGCGCTGTTCAAAAGGAAGTTTTAAGTCTTCAATTGCAGAGCGAATTGCACCGTAAGCGCGAGGCCCTTCCCCACTGTATCCAAAGGACGTACCCCACACATTGAGAACTGCTGTAATTTGACAAACTGAATTTGGTTCTCTAAAAAATGCGATGAAAGTGCTGGAACTTTCTGGATGTTCGCGGTACAAGTGTATAACTTTTAACACACTCTTGGGATTATCCCGCATCAGTTTTAAGATGGTGCCCATGCCGGCCGTAAAACCGGGAGGCGAAGGTATGACAAGATTAATTAGGCTCACGGTTGCTCCTGGATGTACAAAATATTCTGATGTTTTAGCCGTTCAATGACCAGAACGGTAAAAATAATTGAAGAACTAATCAACTTTAGCGTTACGCAAAAAGCTCAGCTTGCGGATAACCGAACTTAGCCAGTCGTAATTGCTGAACTGTGGCGCGACCCTCAGCGCGCTCGCCACACAGAGCACCCAAAGTAGGCAGCAGCAGAAACTCTCTTTGCGATCGCACACAGTCTCGGCGACCCCTGGGTTTTTTAGCTTACTATCCTGAAGTTGCCCTAAAAAATCAATTCTATGGATTTATTGATTTCTCTGCACAACTTCCTTACCAATCCCACCAACATATAAAACTTCGTGGTGTCGGTCGAACTGGCGATCGTAACTGATAAGTTGAGATTTAAACAATGTTGTCAAACCGTAGATTAACCTTGTGGCGTTGTTTTATGCTGCTGATTTGATTTCTTTCGTTTCAGCCATCCTCCCAAGGATAGACCTAGAGCGGAACCAAAGATGGTGATTGGTTCAGGTACACACTCAGGCTCACCAACGTCGGCGGTTTCAACTATCAACCTTGGTTGGATACCAGGAAAATTACCACCTCCCAGGGTGAGAGAACCCAGGTTCAAAGCACGGATGCCAAACCCAGCAAAAGTATCACCATTAGTAACTCGCTGATTAACAAATGGAGTCACGTCGAAGCTAAGAATATCACCAGGTGACGAGGATGAGATATCTACAGAACTTAAGAATACTCCCGCCTCAAAATCTGATGCTTCGACTGTTCCGTTTCCTACATAGCCGAAGATACCCAAACTACCAGGGTTAGTAGCGCTCACGCCAAGACCAAATGTTTGAAAAGTGTAAATCTCAGCCAGAAGAACAGCACTGCTAATAACTGTATTAGAGTCGAGAAACAAGCTGTTGATATTGAATTCGGCAAACTCTGCTGCTTCACCATCCGTTCCCCTCACAACAACATCAAAATTACCCGGAAACACCTCGTCTCCCAGCCCGTCGAAGCTATTACCATAGTAGTTAAAATCTATGACTTCAAAAGTGATAGCAGGTGCTAATGTAAATGTAGCTGCTTTAGCTTCTGTGTTTGATCCCAGTGCAAAACCTAGAGCGGTGCAAACAGAGGCAACGGCAACTTTGTGGTAGTGATTTTTCATGAAGATTAAATTACTTTCTATCGTAAACAACTTGACTGGAAAGCCCATTCAGTAATCAAGCTACCTAAATACTAGCTAGCTTACTTAAAAAATCATAATTCTTTATTCAACTTATTCAATCTTAACCAGAAAGTTAGGTGCATCAATGCTCTAGAAAGCGTAACGATCGCCATTATCAAAACAGAACCGTCGCCTCACACCGAATCATCCATCCATCCGCACTCCGAACAATCCCAATGAACAGGTGGCTGTTCGTACTTGGGAAACGGGAGCTCACAGTGGGGACACCGACCAGTAAACAAAGGATGAGTGTCCAAAAGTTCTAGCTGCTCTTCCAAAGTCCACCGCTGCCTCGGTTGCAAGATAAGTTCGCCGTTGTAGTAGCTTGCACCTTCGGGTTCCCACAATTCCTCCGATGCGGTGTTGGGGTTTTCTCGAAAATCTAGGCAAGTGTCCGCGTTAGGGCCCGTGGGATGGACGGCGCAGACGAGGTGCGGGTTGCGGGCAAAGAGGAGACAGCGGTCGCACTCGGGGAGTTTGGGCATGGCGGGGCGCGTTCGGTTGGGTTTGGGTTTAGTTTGGCTCAAAATTGTGGTAGCTGGTGTTGTGTAGCTTAGGCTCCTATTAGTTTTCTTGATATTTCAATACCAAGAATTCGGACAGTTTTTAGGCTGTAATTTCAAGCCTTTGGTTTCCTGTTGGCATTGCGATTGCTCAATTATCCCAAAACCATTATCATACGGTTGGCAATCAAAATCTGTCCGAAGAGTTGTAATGTAAAAACATTTTCAATTCGTCCCCAGCCAAATACATTATATTCTTACCTCAAGTATGGACTTACAAAATTTTTTTAATGCCTGCAACCCCAGCCGCAGCCTCTTCCTGAGCAATCCAGAAGACCGACTGTACTATATTGATTTTGCTGCGGTGAGGGGAGCGAAAATAATCGAAGCTCTAAAACGGACTATTACCAAACTCACTCCCAACCAACCAACCTGTCAGTTATTTACCGGACACATCGGCTGCGGTAAATCTACCGAACTGTCGCGTTTAAAAACCGAATTGGAAGCAGAAGGATTTCACGTTGTTTACTTTGAATCTTCTGAAGATTTAGACGAAACTGATATCGACGTTACAGATATTATCCTGGCAATTTCTCGCCAGGTACTTGCAAGCTTGGATTCCAGTCAGATTGAGGTGAAACCTCAAGGTTTTAAAGCCTTTCTCTCAACAACGTGGGAGTTTTTACAAACTCCGGTCGAAGTAACTGTTGAGGGCCAAATTTTGGGCAATAAAATTAAGGGCAGTACGGAGGGAAATTTAGAATTTTCACTGCTGGGCGATCTGGCCAAGATTACAGCGAAAACTAAAGACAGTCCCGATTTGCGCCGCAAACTGCGGCAATATTTAGAACCCCAAACCAATAAAATTTTGCAATTGCTCAACGATGAAATCTTAAAAGAGGCTAACGATCGACTAAAAAAGTGCGGTCAAAAGGGCTTAGTCGTGATTATTGACAATCTAGATCGAGTGGAGAACCGGCGCACTGCTTCAGGCAAGATGCTGCCAGAGTATTTGTTTATTGAAAGAGGCGAACAGTTGCGAAAACTGAATTGTCATTTGGTCTATACAGTACCGCTAGCACTTATTTTTTCTAATGATGGCGAAACCTTGAAAAATCGTTTGGGTGGGGGAGTTAACCCGAAAGTGCTGCCAATGGTTCCGGTACAAGACAGAGATGGTTCGGAGTGTTCGGAAGGAATGGCGCTGCTGCGGCAGATGGTAATGGCAAGAGCTTTTCCCGACGTTAAGCCGCAGGATCGATTAAAATTAATTACAGAAGTTTTTGATAGCCCAGAAACCTTAGATAGGCTGTGTCGCGTTAGTGGCGGCCACGCGCGGGAGCTGTTGGGAATGCTCCACCGATGCCTGCAAGAGGAAGATCCGCCGTTTTCCGCAGCCGTTTTAGAAGTAGCGATCCGCGAAAATCGCGATCGCGTATCTCTATCAATTGACACTGAAGAATGGGATTTGCTTTTTCAAGTAGTTCGGGAGCAGCAAGTTAGGGGAGATGCAGCATATCAAACTCTAATTCGGAGTTTATTTGTATTTGAATACTGCGACAGCAAAGGTAAGTGGTTTGGCATCAATCCGCTTTTAGCAGAAACAGAAAAATTTCAAGCTTGGCAGCAGCAAAATAGTTAATATGACCCAAGTGAAATCAAGAGAAAACTTATCCCCAGATAACCAGCGATCTCTCAAGACTTTGACCCGAGCGCTTTTGATGGGCCGAGGAAACTTTTCCTTAATTTTCGCTCGCTGCAATTACGCTAACTTGAGAGAGCAGATACGGAAACTGCTGCGCGAACAATCTGCCGTCACAGTACAAGAGTTATGTTTGCCGGCTTCGGCTAAAAGCCTTTATGGGGCGATCTCGGATGCTGTGAAGGAGAATTCCCCACAGGCGCTCGCAGTGCTGGGAGTAGAGTCAGTCGTTTCGCTTGACGATTTGTTGACTGCAGCCAACCGCGCTCGCGATCGATTCCGGCAAGATTTCCACTTTCCCATCGTGGTGTGGGTGACGGATGTTGTGCTATCCAAGTTAGGGCGTTTGGCTAATGATTTCAACACTTGGGCCGGCCCGCCAATTCACTTTACTGTTTCGCCTGAAGATTTGCGCGAGTTTCTGTGCCAAAAAATCGAGCAAACGTTGAACTGCGAGCCCAATTTCAAATTAGAAGGGTGTGAAGTTGAGGCAGTCGAGAAAGATTTATTGATGTTGGGAAAAATAGACACGGAATTACAAGCTTGCTGGGAGTTTATCCAGGGAACAAATCAGTTTCAAAATAAGCGCGTTGATGCAGCGATCGAATCCTACGAAAAAAGCTTGGCAGTCTGGCAGCAGCTCGATTTTGCGGAACGGCAGGGAATTGCCTGCATGAAAATCGCAGAGGCTTACAATCGCAAAGCTCAACTGCACCGAGCCGAAAATCAGCATTACTGGCAACAAGCGCGAACCTATTTGCAGCAAGCCCTCGTTTGTTTCCAGTCCGTGAAGCGAGAACAACTGGTGGCTCAATGTACGAGCAAACTCGGAGAAGTGCTGCAACATTTAGAAGCGTGGCAAGAATTGCAAGCTTTGGCTGCTGAAGCTTTGGCAATTCACAAAAATGCAGGCCCTGCTAGCTTGGTAGCTCGATGTTACGCCTTTTTAGCCCAAACAGCATTGCACCGGAGCGAGTGGCAGCAAGTCAACGAACTTGCAAAACAAGGGCTGGATGTTTTGGAACAAGCCGGATTGCCGCTGCACGAAAGGAGTTTGCACTTGCTGCTGCTGGCGCGATCGCAGCGGCATCTCGGCCTAGAAGCAGAAGCTCTCAAAACATTAGAAGCAGCCATAGAAATCCCACCTGAAAAAAATTCTCCGCAACTTTACATTCAAATTTTGGAACAATTGCAAGAAATTCACAGAGATAGGCACGAGTATCTCCAAGCTTTTAAATTCAAACTAGAGCAACGGGAAATCGAAACTAAGTACCGATTGCGGGCATTCATTGGAGCGGGACGCTTGCAGCCGCCAGCTCCTGAATCGCTCGACCTCAACTTAGAAAACCGAGTTCAAGTTGCTGGCGCAGTTGGGGAAATTGTCGCCGCATCGGGGCGGCAACAAGATGTTAACAACTTAATCGGGCGTGTCGGCCGGGCTGACTGCAAGCTTACCGTGTTATACGGTCAGTCAGGAGTAGGCAAAAGTTCGATCGTCCAAGCAGGTTTAGTGCCAGCCTTAAAACTCACTTCTTTTGATGGATGGGATGCTGTGCCAGTCCTGGTGCAAAATTACGATGATTGGATGCAAGAGTTAGGCAAAAAGTTAGCAGAAGCGCTGGTAGAACTAAAAGCAGCAGCCGCACCGCCTCAGTTAGAAACACCCGCAGCTATGCTCAAACGGTTAAAGGAGAATGAAAATTGCCGTTTAGTAACGGTATTAATTTTTGACCAATTTGAAGAATTTTTCTTTGCTTGCAAACAACCGGAAATGAGACGGCAGTTTTATATGTTTTTAAGTCAAGTTCTTCACATTTCCTATGTCAAGGTAATTTTGGCGCTTCGGGAAGACTACCTGTACTACTTGTTACAAGCTAATCGTACCGTAAATTTTGACATTATTGACAACGATATTCTTAATAAAAATACTCTTTATTATTTAGGCAATTTTTCCAGAACTGATACCAAAGCCGTCATCGCTAGTTTGACAGAACGTTCCCAGTTTTACCTAGAGCCTGAGTTAGTAGATGCCTTAGTTGAAGAATTGGCAAGTGAATTAGGAGAAGTGCGACCGATCGAATTACAGGTAGTAGGATCGCAACTGCAAGCAGAAAAAATTACCACCCTAGAGCGTTACCGGGAAAACGGGCCAAAAAAAGCGCTAGTCGAGCGATTTTTACAAGCTGTTGTCCGAGATTGCGGCCCGGACAATCAAGATGTTGCTAAGCTAATTCTGTATTTACTGACAGACGAGAACAATACTCGACCTCAAAAATCTCGCGAAGTTTTGGAACTAGAGTTAGGGCTAAAAGCCACTACTTTAGATTTAGTGCTAGAAATTTTAGTGATGTCGGGGTTAGTTCTAAAAGTCCCTGCGACTCCAGCAGACCGATATCAACTGGTTCACGATTACTTAGTTGCTTTTATTCGCAATTCGCAATTTAATCCATTCATTGCAGAACTAGAAAGAGAAAGAGAGCAGCGAAAACTCACTCAAGAAAAGCTGATAGAAGTGCAAAAACAGCAATTAAAAGCTGCACGGCGGGCAACAGTTACGTTGGTAGGACTATTAACTATTGTTAGCGGAGTAGCGATTGTAGCTACTTTAGTCGGGATCAACACCTCTCTTAGCAGCCTCATTGCTTCTTCAAAAAATGATGAAAATAAGCTAGAACGATTGGTATCAGCTATTAAAGTTGGTAAATTTTTGAATAAATTTAAATTAGGTGTAATTAATGAAATTAAAATATCTGCTCTCAGTGAATTAAATCAAGCTGCTGCTACCGTGCAAGAAATAAACCGTCTGGAAGGACATAAAGGTAGCATTACAAAGGTTGTTTTCAGTGATGACGGCACTGCAATCGGGACAGCCAGCGAAGACAAAACAGCGATAATTTGGAGCATAAATGGCAAAAAAATTACACAGTTACAAGCACACAGTGGAAGTGTTACTAGCATAGCCTTTAGTAAGGACGCTAAAACTGTAGTTACAGGAAGTAAGGATCGAACTGCAAAAATCTGGAAATTTAAGGGCGACAAATTTGTTTTGATTAAAGATTTAAACCAGCATAATGGTAGCGTCACCAGCGTTAGCATCAGCCCAGATGGAGAAACAATTGCCTCAGCCAGTGAAGATAAAACGGTAAAAGTGTGGAGTCGAGACGGTCAATTAATTAGAACTCTCAAGCATCCTGAAAGAGTAGCGATCGTCAGTTTTAGTCCCGACGGTCAAACGATTGCAGCAGCGGGTAAAGACGAGATAGTACAGCTTTGGAACCTTGACGGTAAAGAAACAGGCGGTAAAATTAGTAATTATGGCACTCTTACCATGAGTTTTAGCAAAGACGGTAAAACTCTCATTTTTGGAAATAAGGATAGAACGCAGAAAATCTATCAACTAAAGGGAAAGTTAATAAAAAACATTAACAGCTTTTGTAGAATAGGTGGAAACGTATCTAGTATAGCTGTAACCGCTGATAGCAAACAGATAATTTATGTTGATATTTTTTCAGGAAATCCCGAAAAATATGCAACAATAGAAGAGGATTTTCAAGGGTTGTGTCTTATGTGGGATTTCACCTTGTTCACTCATAGCGATAGTATTACATATCTGAATTTAAGCCCTAATGGGAAAATATTAGCCACAGCTAGTAAGGATAAAACAGTCAAATTGTGGAATCTCAAAAATGAGAGCATTGCAAATTATCGGTCATCAGATACTCAAGTCAATAAAGCTCTCTTCAGTCCCAACGGACAAATAATAGCAACTAACAATTGGGAGGATGATACAGTGAAACTCTGGCGGCGTGACGGTACTTTCCTCAGAACTATTCAGGGAGATTCGTCAGTTATGAGTTTTAGCCCTGACAGCCAGGCTATTATCACGGGTAGTCGCGACGATGTTATTAAATTATGGACTTCTGAGGGCAAAGAAGTTACTTGGAAAAACAAGATTGATAGTATTGCAAGTATCGAACTCAGTGATGACGGTCAGATAATTGCCACTATCGGAACCGACCGTACAGTTCGGCTTTGGAAACGGGATGGTACTCCGATCGCAGTTTTGCACAAGTATCCAGTAAATCGAAATCGAGAGAATCAAATCCCTGCGGTTGTTTTTAGCCCGGATAGCCAAATTCTTGCTACTTTTGGTAACGACAATAAAGTGAAACTTTGGAAAAGTGACGGCACTTTGATAAAAACTCTGCCCGGACACGCTCAATCGATAGAAAAAGTTGTTTTCAGCAAAAACAGCCGATTCATTGCCACTATTGGTGATGATAATTTTATCAAACTCTGGAAACCTGATGGAACACTAATCGCCATCTTAATAGGACATCCAAATCGCGTTACAAATGTTATTTTTAGTCCAAACAACAAGATACTTGCTTCTATTGATTCAGCAAATCTAAGAGGTGGAAACAGTCAAATTAGACTCTGGCGAAGTAATGGTACACCACTCAGCGACCCAATTGATGATTATGGTGGCAAGGAAATTTACTTCAGTCCCGATAGCGACTTTATTGCTTCTACTCACCAAGGAGGTTCAATAAAACTTTGGAAGCAAGACGGAACTTCGATCGACACTCTTGCAGGCCATAGAGATACAGTCAATGACTTGAGTTTTAGCCGAGACGGTCAAACGATCGTTAGTGCTAGTAAGGATAATACTGTGAGGGTCTGGAAGCGCAACCCTACAACGGGTAAATTTGAAAAATCTTTTAAAACTTTGCGAGAACATAACGCGGCAGTCAACAGTGTTAGCGTTAGTCCCGATAGTCAAATAATTGCTTCAGCTAGTGATGATAAAACTGTAAAACTTTGGGACAGACAAGGTAAATTAATCCAGCCACTCGAACCGATTTTTCGCGGTACAGTACAGCAAGTCTGTTTCAGTGAAGATGAAAAAATTCTTCTGGCTTATAGTCTTTATGACAATCAGGAAAGTAGGAAGAGTTACCTCATAAATGTTTGGAAGAAAGACGGCAAACAGTTCAAATATCTCAAAAGTGTTGAAGGTTATAAAAATGGCGATTTAAGTTTTAGTCCTAATCTAGGTAAAAACTGCAAAGAAATCGCCTATATTAACAAAAAAGATTCTTTTAAATTATGGAATATTAATAGTGGCACTTTGCTTGCAAGTTTTCAAGGTCACACTCACTGGATAAACAGTGTCGCTTTTAGTTCCGACGGTCAGTTCATAGCCTCTGCTAGCGGCGATAAAACTATCAAGCTATGGGATAAGAGCGGTCAACTCATTCAATTTTTTACAGGGCATAACAAGCAAGTAAACAGCATTAGTTTTAATCCCAAAGAACCCGGACAACTTGCTTCGGCTAGCGATGATAAAACTGTAAGGCTGTGGAGCAGCAAGACAGGAAAAGAAATCGTAAAGCCGATCGCGCATAGCGAAGAAGTAAAAAGCGTAACATTTAGCCCTAATGGAGAAACAATTGTCTCTGCTAGTGGAGACAATATTAACTTTTGGGGTAAGAATGGCAACAAAATAAAGACACCGCTCAAGTATGAAAACAATAGTAATAATTCTAACGATTTAAGCTTTAGCTCTGACGGTAGTATGCTGGCTTTGGCAGGTACTCCTATCCGCTTGTATCTACCAAATAATTTTTGGTCTAAAGATCCTGTTTATTTTTGGTCTAAATCTTCATTAAATCGAGTAACTTTTAGTCCAGATGGTAAACTTATAGCTGATGTCAAAGATAGTCAAGGCTCTGCTTGGAATTTCTTAAATTTAGATGAAGTTTTAGAACAAAATTGTGACTTGGCTCGCAATTATTTGAAGAACAATCCTAAAGTAGAGGCAAGCGATCGACATCTTTGTGATGGCATTAAATTTCGGTCAAGATTAGTAATTAATTCTTCCCAGTAATTGAATCCCACCGATAATTTTTTTACTCAATCATTCAAATGCCCCGTGCGGTTTCCAAAATCGAGAAACGAAAAGCAGCATTGCCCGGATTGTCCGGTTGATTGTTGAATGCAATCTCGTATTTACCGTTTCGAGAAATACTGGGAACAGTCGCATACAATACATTACTGCTACCAACAAGGGATTTGTTTCTGTCGAGAACATCTTCGGATGGTAGCAGAATTGGGAAATCAATTTGTTGCGAGATTTGCTTGGCAATACCATCAATTGAAAAAGCTACTTAGGCAATCGCTCTTTCTACCCCCGCAACCGCCGCGCCCGCAGCGAAGACCGCCGCACTCAACCAACAACCAATCCAGGAAGTAAATTTAAACATCACTCACTCCGCGCAACTGCAAACCAATAATAACTCCCTCAAGTGCAACCGCGTTCCCCTAGACTTGACCTTCTGGGGTAAAGCCTGGAAACAGCGATGGCTCCGCCCCGGCTTACGCCTACGCATTCGGAGAGTTTGGGCATGGCGGGTCTGTGGGGTTTTGGTCTGGGTTTAGTTTCTCGCAAATGGGGGTGTTGGTGGCGATCGCACTCGTGTCAAAACATTGCTGCCTTAAGTAGATAGGTAGCGAGAAACACAACCATGTAAAGAATTGTGAATATACATAGGAATGGGTTCCAGTCCAAAAAGTCCAGAACCGTCGTGCCGCTGCAAGGGAAGCATACTGACCACCATGAGCTAACAGATGGAGGGCTAGTGATGGATTCCTCAGCAGTATGTCACAATGGAAACGTATGAACTTCCACGCCCGAAAAAGAATTCATTTAAGAGCGCTCACACTTCCTAACCCGGAATCTGATCACATCCAACTCAGTGTCATACAGTAAGCGGACTCCATTAAGAGCGATCGTTCTCGGATTCTATCAATCTCTTAAATAGCTATCGTAATGTTAATTGGATATTAAACTCTACAGATTGAGTGAGGTGCGACAAAATCGGCTACACTTTTAACTCCAGCAACAGTTACCGTTATCATTAAAATAAAAGTTTACCAAAATTATTTATTCCTAAAAAATGCCAAATCCCAAAGAAGTTTTTGACTGTCCCTTTCAATACTGGACTTTTTTAACATCCCCGACCGATTCTCAATTTGAAGGACAACATTTTGACCGCAAGGAGGCTGGTCGCAGAGAAGATAATGGTTGCGTTAGTAAAGGTCAAATCAAAACT
This sequence comes from Microcoleus sp. S36b_A4, assembly GCF_036700645.1. Lineage (NCBI taxonomy): Bacteria > Bacillati > Cyanobacteriota > Cyanophyceae > Oscillatoriales > Microcoleaceae > Microcoleus > Microcoleus sp. S36b_A4. Next base: position 56,091 of record NZ_JAUBPI010000031.1, read on the forward strand.
CTTATCGACCAAATTACAGAGTGTATTTCTGCTTTTGCCAATACTGAAGGGGGACTTTTAGTTTTAGGAATTTCGCAGACTGGCGAAGTAAAAGGCACGAACCATCTCAATGAAAATCAAATTAATCAAATAACAAACATTAATAAACTGCTAGTGAGTCAGTCGGCAGTAGTAAAATTTTATGAATGTCAAGATGCTTCGACTTCGCTCAATAAAATTTGCTTGATTTACGTTCCAGGTAGCGAACGTGGAATTTGTGAAACTCTGGAAAGTCCCCCAAAAGCTTGGCGAAGATATGGGTTTCAAAACCTTTGTTTAACTGACGAACAAAAAGAGCGACTTCGCCGCGATAAAAAGATTGTTGATTTTGAAAGGCAGTATTGTTGTTCCTACAACCCTGACGAGTTAGATCGAGGGGTTTTAAACGAATTTCGACAGGTATTTTTGAAAGAGGCTGAATATAATTACGATGACGATCAGTTACTTTATGAAGCAGGAGCTTTGATTAAAGACGGGAGTAACTATGCTTTTACTAATGCAGGCTTACTATTTTTTGCTGCTAATCCCCAAAGAGTTATGCCTTGGTGCTATATCCGGCTACTGCGATTTGAAGTTGTGAATGAAGATAGAGATAGAAGACGACTGCCAACTTTTGAAAAAAAGTTTAGTGGTTCGCTTACTAAACAAATTCGCAATTTGAGGACTTTTTTTCAAGAATCGGCATTTTTTAAACTTTACCAAAGAAGAAATATTGATGGGGGGTTTACGGAAGAACCTGAATATCCTTACCTCGCTATTGATGAAGCAATTGTCAATGCAGTAGTGCACCGAGATCATGCTGTCAGATTGCCCATTGAATGCGAATCTTATAAGGATGCTTTTGTAGTTCGCAATCCGGGGCGTATTCTCCAAAGAGACCACGAAGTTCCCTCACAGTTTACACTCGCTAATATAATTCTTAACTCGACACCTCGCAATTCTAAATTGATCGAATGGCTTAAAATCATGCGCGATCAGCGAGGGGCTGCCTTTGTTAGGGCGCTGAGTGAAGGTACTAAGCAAATGCGCGATCAAATGGATAAGTTAAGTTTACCTGCTCCTTCGTATAAAGTCAATCAGGCTGAAACTACCCTAATCTTGTACAATAATTCAGCCGAACGCGAGGCGAAGTTCGCTGAAGAGGCTGTACTTGAATATAGTAAGTTTACTAATTTATTCCCCCTAAGTTTTAATCTGGAAAATGGGGAGAGTCTAGATAGAAAGTTTTTAGATCAAAGACAAAAAGATATTATGTTAGCCTTGAAAGATGCGCTGCTTGCGAACGGCTGGTATATTGACTCTTTAAAGTTTGGAAGTATTGTAACTCACTATAAAGGCGCACATATTCCTCAGAAAGAAACTATTGATAAAATTGTGAGATTCTATCAATCTTATTCATTTCAGTTGCGACGATACTATGAAAATTACTATATTTGTATCAACCCGAAATTAGAGGTTAAAAATATTCAAAATATTTTAGATTTGCTTACAGACTATCCGGCTGATTTTTGGATTAATAAGACAGCTTTGGCTAGATGGCAAGGTAGTTGGTACTATGGAAAAATTATTTCAATCAGTCATGAATGGACTAATCTATATCTCTTTGATTTCGACAAAGAAGAACAGGTTTGCAGTCAGTTAGTCATTCCCGATATCCCACTCAAGACGCTCGAAGAAATCATCAAAAAAAAAGGAATAAATTTTAATTTTTCTAGCTCCATTAGAGAACTGAGTTTATCTGCAAAACCAGGTTCAGCCAGAATTAGAGCAGAGAAAACAATGGCGATTGCCAAACAGTTATATCAAACTATCTTCAAACCTCTAGTGTTTGGAGGGATTAGCATATCGATGAAGTCCTCACCATTATTACTATCCGAGCGAAAGCGCTCGCCAGACCTGCCAAACAGGCGCTCGCGGCATTTAGAAGTTAACAGCCTACTCGAACCAAGCGTCGAATTCCATCGACGCCAAGAAGCGGTAGATATTAGGGAAGGGATTACAAAATTTGGGGCTTATAGCAGCGAACCAAAAAATATTGAAATTGTCCCCATTTGTCCGCCTAATTACCGAAAAATCATGGGCGAATTAATAGAAAGATTAAAAACAGGTAAATATAAATATCGAGGTTCCGAGCGCACCTTTAGCACCCGATTTACTTACAATTCAATTATTACACCTCCTTCACCCGAATCAACTTTAGATGAATGCAAGCGCTTGTTAAGCGAACATTCTAATTGGATAGCCGATGAAAGTTTGAGCCGAATTTTGTTGATTTATACACCCAAAGGCGGGTATTCTATAGATGATGAAAATTCTCCTTATTATCAGTTAAAACGTTTTCTATTAGAACAGGGTATTCCGTGCCAAATGCTTGATACTCCTACTCTAGAAAAGCCCGATTGGAAAGACCTAAACTTGGCTTTAAATCTTGTAGGAAAATGTGGGCTCACTCCTTGGGTATTGCCTGATGCTATCCCTGATGCAGATTTCTTGGTGGGTTTATCTTACACCCAAGAAAGCAAAGGGAGTCGAGGGCGACTTATGGGCTATGCAAATGTTTTTAACCAGTATGGAAGATGGGAGTTTTATTGTGGCAATACGGAAACTTTTCCTTACGAAGATCGAAGTCAATACTTTGAAAAATTAATTTTACAGACTTTCGAGCGCTTAGAACTTTCTGAAACTCCTCATATTTATTTCCATTACTCCGCTAAATTTTCCAAGGACGATCGGGCAGCAATTTTAAAAGCCGCCCGCATGGTAAGACCCCAAGGTACTTACTCCTTCGTTTGGATCAATACCCATCATAATGTCAGGCTATATGATAGTCGAGTTGAAACTGATGGTAGTTTGAGCCGAGGGAGTTATGTAATTACGTCTCCCAACCAATTTTATCTGTCAACTACAGGCTATAATCCTTATCGCAAAATACTAGGAACCCCTAAACCACTTGAAATTAATATTTGGATCGAATATCCAGAAAGTATGCCTACACCTCCTCCTGACTTAAAAGCTATAGCCGTACAGATTCTCAGCTTAACTAAACTTAATTGGGCTTCTACAGATTCGATTTGTGCCGAACCAATTACTACTAAATATGCTGGCGATATTGCGTATTTAACGGCTGCATTTTTGCGACAGTCTAATTCATTTGCTTTGCATCCTGTACTCGAAAATACTCCCTGGTTTATTTAGTTGAGCAAACCATTTAATACAAAAAAAGGTCAGAGTAAAAAATATCCAAACACGTTTAGCCGCTAAACTGTCTATCCCGACAAAATATTTAGAAACTATCTGTGTCGGTCAAAGGTCTAGCCTTGGAGATGAATATCAACTGCGTGTAGCGCTGCACTGGCTAATTCAACTGTAAAGTTAAGTTTTACTCTCTCTCCCCATTTGGCAATTTGGCAATTTTAATTGGCATTGAGCCGAAATACGCGCTTTCCGACTCAATAAAATTGGTGCCGACAAGCGTGAAATATTTTGGCAGACTAACTGGAATCAGCGTCAGTTCATCGCCTCTGTAGGTAACTTTTCGCTCGGCTTTCCCAAATAAAAAATACCGAGAGCAATGGTAGCTCCCGGCATCAGCTTTTCCAGTTCCGTTGTTAAGTAAATCCAATCAGGCTAAATTTAGGAAAATTTGCCTCACTCAATTAAGCACAGCCGACCGTTATTGGTTGGCCTGTTCCAAAGCCGGATTCGCTGAAGCTCCAGCAATTTCGGCTAAGTTAATCTTGACGACTTTATTGCGAGCTTCTTGTACCTTCGGCAGAGTTAGCGTTAGAATGCCATCTTTGCATTCAGCTTGCACGGAGTCGTTTTGAATGGGTGCGGGCAAGGAAAGCACCCGGTGGAATTTACCGTAGCGGAATTCCGAGCGCACGTACCCCGATTTCTCGTCCGTGTTTTCGCAGCGGCGTTCGCCAGAGATAGAAATTGCTTCGCGGGTGACTTGAACGTCAATGTCTTTGGGGTCAATTCCGGGCAGTTGCGCTTTCAATACGAAGTTGTCCCCAGCATCAGCCAATTCCAAAGCGGGCATCCAAGCGGCTTCTGAGTTATCTCTCGCCGTTGCCAGTCGGTCAAAAGCTTTATCGAGCTGCTGGCGGATGGTTTCAATTTCCGTGAAGGGTTGCCAATAGCGCATCAACATAATGTGTCACCTCAAAGATTGGTAAAGCTCTATCAGGAAAGTTAGGGTTGAAGCTCGTTGCTTACAGTTATTATGATGCCGCTTCCTAAGTGGGAGGAACAGTCAGGAGAACCCTACTCTGTGGGTCGTATTTGCCCGAATAAGTGCGAAAGAATCAGAATTAATTGGCATTGAAGAAAACCGTACAAAGCTATTCCCAGAAACCGTAAGTCTTGCCAATGCCATGATAAGCTTGCCTCGCCCGTTCTGCTGGCGTGTGAGCGTCGGGGGAAGGATCGGCGGTGTTGCCAACCGTATTGCGATCGATTATGTTAGAAGAATCTACCGAAAACAAGCAGATAGCCAAGCCATTGTCGCAGGAAGCCATTCAGCTATTATTAAAGCGCACAAACCGCATTGCGCGATCCCATCATCCAATCCTGCACCTCCGATACTAAGGGGAGTTGCAGCAATTTCGGGGCGAACATCTTTTAGGTGTAATAAATCAGCTCCGATCGTCGTTCCCAATACTCCCCCCGCAAAAGCAACTGACACGTCTGAGCGGTTCGCTCCGCCAGCAACCAATGCCATTGCTGACAAAGCCGCAACAATCGCGATCGACCAAAACCTCGACACTCTAGTAACAATTGCTCTTCCTGGTATGACCGTCACTAGGAAATAACTAAACAACCCAACGACCGCTGTTACTATCAAAATTGCTACAGGTTGAGCGCGATGAAATTGGTAAAGCGCCAAAATAATGGGAATGAGCCCTCCCGATACATTTAAACCAATATAACCGTAAAATTCGGATTGGGTTTTGTATGAAGGTAAGCACAAGCACTTTAACAACCAAAGCGGAAAGATTTCAAAGCTGACTGGCTGTTTTGACTGGCGATGCCCTGTCAATATGAAGAGCGGTAAATTGATAGAGCACCCGAAAAAAGCTGCAATGAGGAGAGGTAAACCCAACCCAGGGGCAATGCCCAACCGAGCAATTAGGGTTGAAAACACAATTGGATAAATTTTGAAATATATAAAAATTGCGTACCAGAAAATAGCCACAAAAAGCAGCAAAAAAAGCAGGCAGCCAAGACAAGATTTGGGTTGAAGATTCCAGCTAGATGCCCCTTCTCTACTGATGTAAAAATTACTGGATAACCAGCGTGTCAATCGTTGTTTTAGGAAATACATCGCGCCAAGTTAGTAGAAGAGATATTTACGTTCTTTACTTCCATATATTATGCTAAGTTTACGCATTTAGATAATCACTCCCCACCAACAGTGTTTCATTTTTTTAGGAGAGGACGATCGCTCGGAAATTAATTAACATCATTCCACAGGCGAGATAATAAGTCAATTCATAAATTCATTGCTTAATTTCATAAAAGTCATAACCTTAATTTCATAAAAGTCATAACCTTAATTTCATAAAAGTCATATATCTTACTAATTTCTAAGATCGTCTCCAACTGAATTCGGTATTGTAACCCACATTTCGCCTCCACTATATATAGCGCGTCACAACCATTACTAGGTACGCATTTAGGGTAAATCAAAATACTCAAGGCACTATATATAGCCAACCTAAATATCAATTCCACTACAGAAGCGAGTATGTGACAGTTGAGGGTGCGGAATGCGGGATCTAAAGTTTGCGGGTGTCAGCAACTGAGTGCGGGCATTTCTTGCGATCGGTGATGACAAAGGAACTGCTACTTTTTACGGAGCGCTCGCTCACCCGCTGGTGCTGGCCGTTTTAGGTCGCAGAACTTCGACATTCAGCTCTAGTTTTTCTCCCAGCCACAAAGAATGTAGAGTGTGGTCTGCCACATCGTCCCCTGTTTCGGGATGGACGAGAATATCTAACCCCTCGCGGTGGAGCATCAACCAGGGAACGACTTTGCCAAACTGCGGGGGTAAAAACGCAACTTGATACATCGCTTGGGGGTGGGGCCCAATGGGTTTGTCGTGCCAGCGTCCGAGCTGCACCTCAAACCGAGCCAATCCTTCGCGCACGCGCTCCGCAGCATCGCGGTTATCGGCGTCAAAGTAAATATGCGCGTGAAAACCAACAATTTCGATGGTGTCTGCTTTCATGATTTTCAGTGGGTTATTGAGCCAGCACCTGCACAAAACGGCTGTTAACTTTAGGCTAACTTGACTTGTGGCAAACTGCGGAATTCAGGCATCCGTGTTGTTCGCACTCGCTCCGTTAATTGCATCCAACTCAACATCACTCAGCATTTTGGGTTCCATCTCGTACAGATCGTTCAGAACAACCTTGACATCGGGAAACGCGAAATACTCTGTCAGCTTTCCGATGCGGTAATTAAACGTTTTGTACCGGTGCTTGAAGTACAGCTCCACATTCCCCCGGTGTTCCCACAATCCCAGCAAATTGACAACCACATCCGAGTAATGCGCTCTCACATCCCTCTGCACTTCGGCGATGCGTTCCTCGATCGTTCGAGTAGTAATTCCAATTTTATAGAAGCAGCCTTCGTCAGCTTTGACTTCCAGAAAATAGAGCGAGTTCACCAAAATCCGACGAAGCTGTGCTCGATAAATTAGTAAATCCGCCCGCCGTTCTTCCAAACAAGATAACCCCGCTGCTTCAGCCACCGCTGTGGATTGCTCCAACTTAACTAACTCTGACAGCAGCAGCGGTTCTTGGACTTTGTTGAACAGCGCCAGGGGAAGAGCGCCGACGGGGATTTTACCCAAGTCGGTAAAGTGATAAGAGCGTAGGAACGGGGCGTAGCCATCGCCCTCCGACTCTAGCAATCCTTTGAGTTCCCACCGAAAGTTTACCAAGTCTTTGGGAATGCCGTAATTTTGTGCGCCGTACTCTTTCCACAGCACTTTCAATTGCTCCAATTCTTCACCCTTAAGCTGGATGGTGAAGTTGTCGTAAAGGGGCAGCGCGGGAAACGCTTTGGTTTTAATCCGCTGCGAAACTGGTTTGCAAGTTTCCTCAGTGTGCGCGAAGTGGTGCTCTTTCACTTTCCCCTTTTTCGCTGTCAATCCGCCTCCGCAGTAGAGACAAGCGAGGTTAGTTTTTCCGCGCACAACCTCATCAATGCTCGCCAAGTTACCGTTGGGAGCAACACCAAATTTAAGCCACATAGTCAAAAGTTCTCCTAAAAGCAGGTTTTGTAGATGCACCTGCTCCACATGACCAACGATTCTAACAAATCCAGGGGTGAGGGCTTCTGCCTTGGGAAAGAAAGCGATCTGCCCTCGATGCTCTTGATGCGTGACTTTAACCTTGCGTCCAAAATCTAAAATCTAAAATCTAAAATCTAAAATCTAAAATTGCTCGTTACCAGTCGGGAATTTCTTCAGGTGAGGAGTCTGATGGGGCTTGTGACAGTTGGTGAGGAGGCAACGGATTTTCTGGCGTTGGGGGTGCTATATCAGGATAAGTGGTTTTCCTGACGTAGGAAAGGGTAGAGAGTGCGGAGACGGCCCCCCTCACTTGGTCGGGCCGCACTTCTAAGTATTTTTGCAACTGTTCGAGGTTGCGGTGGCCGCTGATTTCTTGAATGATCCGCAGCGGGATACCCGCGTTGCTCATCTGAGTGAGCGCCGACCTTCTGAGGCTGTGGGTGGAAGCGCCGATGATGCCGACTCGATCGCAGGCTTCTTGGAATAGGTGAGAGGCGGCTTCCGGGTTCGCGTGCTTCCAGCGGTGATTGAGGTGGCGGCTGGGGAATAGGTAGGGGTGTTCGGGATGTTTGTAGGTTTCTAACAGCAGCCTCAACTCTTGGATGATCGGGATAGTGCGGGTGCCGAGCTTGCCTTTGGTGTTGCCTTTGCGGATAATCATTTCTGAGCGGATGACATTCGCTGGGGTGAAAACATCGATGACTTTCAAGCTGCACGCTTCGGCAATGCGACAAGCGGTGTAGAGGCAAACTCCAAAGAGGGTGCGATCGCGATCGCTCTGCAAACCTTCGTTGAACAAGAGTTCGATTTCCTCTTGCGTGAATATCTTTGCCTGCCCGTGTCCCTCTATCTTCATGCTTGGTGTATACTCGACCCGATACCACAAAGTTTGCCGCACTTACTGCATTACTGCATCGTACTGGGGGTATTTCTTATTAATGCGGCGGCTCTTTTAAGGTCGCCAATAGCTGGGAGATAAAGAGAATTTGGTGTACTACCGGTTTTTTTGGGTTAGCGAACGTCAGCTTTAACAGGCTGACCCGTAGAAACTGCTTGTTCGATAATATCCGCAGCGCGAGTCACACCACCTGCGTGACGAATAGTATCTTGTAACCGGCGGGCATTCTGTTTGTAAGAATCCTCTGCTAACACGAGACGGATAACATCGCGCAACCGAGGAACGTTTAAGCGTTTGAGAGGTACGACCTCACCTGCACCAGTTCTGGCGATACGACTCGCGATACCAGGCTGTTCGTTAGTAATAGGAATAGCCACAAGAGGGACACCGCTACTTAAAGCTGCCAAAGTCGTATTCATCCCAGCGTGAGTAATAACTAGAGTTGCTTTTTCGATTAACTGTTGGTGAGGAGCGTAGGGAACCACTAAAGGTGAACCCGGTAAATCGAGAGCGAAATCTTGGATATTAGGGTTTCCTAGAGATATGACTACTTGTGCACCGTTCCCCAAACAAGCCTCGGCAATAGTTTGGAAAATTTCCCATTTGCGATTTTGCAAAGTTCCCAAAGAAGCATAAATTAAAGGTTGACCCGTCAAATTTTCAAATGGAAAAGAAATAGAGGAGAAAGATACAGATTCTAAACCAGAGGGGTCTTTCAAAGGGCCAACATAATGAAACCACTGGGGCAATTCTTTTCTAGGAAAATCAAACTCTGGGGGCAATTGGCAGATTTGAGCGAGGGGAGAGTAAAAATTCTCCATGCTAGAGTAAGGCGCTAAATTCCATAGAGTCCGTTGGCGGTTGACAAGTTTGCGGATTGGTTGAGTAAGGAGATCGATGAAGAAATTACCCACAAGATTCCGCAGACGCGCCCACCATGTATGGCTGTAACTCCAGTCAGTAAAGAAAGGGGGAACACCGGGTTCCCGGTTAACCAACAGAGCATTACAAATAGTAATAAAGGGAAGATTCAATAACTCGGCAACACTGCTACCAGCGGGGCTAGTTTGATCTACCAGCAACGCTTCGACACCAGCAGCTTTAAGTGCTTCTGGGAGTTCTCGCAAAAACATAGCGGTTTCTTGTTGTATGCAATTTACGGTAAATTTAAAGCCTGGAATTCCGCTCATTTCTCCTAACTGTTTGTATGTGCGTTCCAGACTTCCGAGTGGAAATTCTGTTTCACCAATAGTCTCAAAGTTTAAACCAGAGTTTATGACTTTGGAACGAATATCGGGAATGCTGAAGAGAGTCACTTGATGGTTTCGTCTTTGTAATTCTCTCCCCAGGGCACACATGGGGTTAAGATGTCCGATGGCTGATGGGCAAATAATAGCGAAGTGGGTCATATTACTCGGTTGGATTTAGTAGTGGATGAAAAAGTTTGTTTGAGGGCTAAAGTCCCAGAGGAGCGAAGACATTATTAATTATTAATTATCAATTATCCTCGTTGTTTCGGTTAACAATTCTGGCATCATGCCCTGTTTGATGGCTTGGGTTTGGGCGCGACGTTTTTCTCGCAGTGGCAATTTCGGTATCCATGTCAGAGAGGAGTTGGAGGCTCACGCATTATTAGCATTTGCCTCTACCCAGTAGGCTTCTCTGATTCTGCCACCAGCGTAGATGTTGCCGATATTTATTCCCGTCAGCTTGGGTGAATATCTTTGCCTGCCCGTGTCCCTCTATTTTCATGCAGGCGTGTATACTCGACCCGACACCTGAGAGTTTGCCGCAGTTACTGCATTGCTGCATCGCATTGGGGGTATTTCTTAATGCGGTAGTCCAGCTCACGGAGGGCGGGCGTAGAATAAAGATAGCTATCACGGCAGCCCTGGATGCAACGGATGGGAATGTGCGGAAGGTTCAGAAACTCAGCCGCCATCGTAAGCTAGACACCTTAATAATTTATGACGACAACCGGGGTCGCGACCAGCAAGACGTTACCGAAATGCTGGATGGGATGTTTTGAGAGATCGGGGCGGTGTAGAGGCGATCGGCCCAGGACTCGGGCGATTGAGTAGTTCGGCTTTACCCCGCGAAACCAAAGGGGTAGCCCAAAGGACTACTCCGCGAGCGGGCTTCGGGCGATCGATAAAAATAAGATGGAGCGCAAGCTACTCAATGCCAGCGTTGATCAGGACAGGTTCGATCCAGAGTCTTTTGCTCTGCTTCCACTTCTTCCCCTCGCCGGGTTCAATGCACCGCCAATGCCCGCGCCGCCAGTGAATGCGAGGTGAAGCGTGAGTGCCTCGACTTTCTGACACTGCCGGCTGCTCAGATTTTATCTGGTAGTTTTTCCCGATCCACCTTGGATATTTGGGTGGTGGCGTTAAAGATTTTTTGCCGAACCCTTTTGGCTTTTTAATGTCGTCTACCGTTTCCGAGGGTACTACATCGCTAAAAAGAGAACCTCCGGAAGTTTCCAAAAGTAGCAAAATGTTGATAGCAAAAGAGCGAATTTTATTACAGAATTCTCGGTCTTTTTCATCTAGTTTGCCATGATCGATGGTTACATCTCCATCGGTCTCTATCTGCGTGTCTGCTACCCAGATATTGCCACTTGTGTCTACAAAACAAATGCTAATCCACTGCGTTTCTTCTTTTTCTGGCTTTTTAAAACAATTTACCAGCAAGAAATCTACATAAACGTCAGTAGTTCCGGGAGGGCAGAGTAAAAACCTGGGGATAGCAACTACAATCTGTGGAAATGGCCAAGTTAAATCTGTGAGAATATTTTTTTTATCCAAGATATCCGTCTCGATTAGCGCTGTTGCTAATTCTTCAGTCACGCAATACAATAAACGGCTACTCTTTAGCCACAAACTAAAACCTGTGGCAAACGTTAAATTCATGGCTAAATTCATCGAATCACCTTGAAAGCGATTCAGGAAATATCGCGGGCTTTCTTGTGCTTCTGAGCAAATAACTGTACAGGCAAGGTCAATTTGAACTAAGGTTTTTCGTGTTATATATTCTGGTGGCATTCTGTAACCTGAGCGTTCGTTTGCCACTATCGTTTGTTCGCGAGAAGCCTGTTTGGTTATGTCTTTGAAGACTTCTTCTCTTTCTGTGTTACTCATCCTCATTTTCTCCATTTTGACAGTGGCGTTGCTGAACACAGGTATGGATTCAAGTTTTCGGAATGGCTATAAGCCAAGTTGAGTGAGTTTTGTAACATCCAGCGAAAAGTTGATTCATACGCCAGAATTAGCAACGCCAGAATTAGCAACGCCAGAATAACATATATAGCCCCTGCCTATTTACTATCCTCAAAACACTCACGCCCAATATGCACCTGCCACTCAACTACTCTGGTAGATTCTGCTAACATACCATCCAGGGTACGGGGGCTGCTGCTAACAATTGTTTGAGCCTCTTCCACACTTTCTGCCTGAATCACCCAAAGCCCCGTTCCATCATGGGGGAAAAATGGGCTGCTTTATTCACAGCAGTATTTCTTTCTCCTGTTGCTCGCGAAACCAAGCTAGCTGATTGGGGTCGTGTTCTGGATGAGCGTTTTTGTAGTCGTAATACTCTGGAAGAGACTGTTGGCGAATTAAAAAAGGGTGAAACCAAACATCCCATAATCATGGAAAAAAAACTACAATGAGGCAGA